>CAZUYI010000025.1:0-14870 GCA_964624095.1 uncultured Verrucomicrobiota bacterium
ATTATTCGGATCCTACCCAGCTCACGGCCTCACTTGAATCGAAACTCATCGAAAACATTTATTGTGCCGGGCAGATTAACGGGACAACCGGATACGAAGAAGCGGCCGTGCAGGGATTTATTGCAGGCGTCAACGCTGTTTTCAAAATCCGTGGTCAACCGCCACTGGCTATTGGGCGGCATGATGGTTATATCGGGGTACTGATTGACGACCTGACAACCAAGGGCGTGGATGAGCCGTACAGGATGTTTACGTCGCGTTCAGAGCACAGGCTTATCATGAGGAATGATAACGCATGCTTGCGGATGCTTCCTGCCGCCAGGCGGATAGGCATAGTCCTGGAAAGTCAAATCCGATGCTTGGATGAAATCCAACGCTTGGTAGCCGAAGAGCTTTCAAGGCTGGACGGGATTAAGGTGAACGGATGCTCGGCGCTCCAGATCTTGCGCAGGCCTGATACGCGCTATCGTGACTTGCCGGCGGCCAGGACGTTGCCGCGTAAAGTCATTGAGCAGGTGGAAATTTCAGCAAAATACGAGGGCTATATAGCGCGGGAAAATGAGCAGATTATCAAGATCAAAAATATGGAAAATTTGAAGATCCCAGCCGTGATAGATTATATGAAGATCCCGGCTTTGCGATACGAATCCAGAGTCAAACTCCATCGGATTCGTCCAAACAACCTTGGGCAAGCCTCTCGGATACCGGGTGTTAATCCGGCAGATATTTCCATTCTATCGGTTATCATCAAGGCGAATAGCGGGAACAAAGGCCTGTAATTTTTCTATTATATTTATAATTAATTGATTATCAATTTGTTATAATGACTACCATCCTGCAGTAGCCAAACCATGGGGGACGTTTCCGATTCCCAAACGCACATGGGAGGCATGACCATCCGCGAGTTCGAGGCGCGCTTTCTGAAGGGGGAATGGCCAAGAGGGCGCTACAACCAGTGCACCACGTGCGAAGCGGGTGTTTTCCGGTCGTGGGGTTCTGAATAAAGCGCCCGAGCCCGAGACAATTCCGATCCCGGGTTATTTCAAAGCCAGCGCGTGCGCCTCGTGATAGTTCTGCACGAGGGATTTCCAGTCAAACGTCTCCGACAGCTCCTGGGCTTTAAAGCGCAGGGTGATCCGCTTGCGGAGATCCAGCTTGAGAAAGTTCATCAGGTAGCCGCACAACTCGTCAGCCGCGGCATCGAAAGAGGCCTGTTGCCTGTGGATGACGGCCAGCCCCTGTTTTTCGCAGTCGGGAGTTTTTGAGAGGATATAACTTCCGAATCCGGACAGGTCTGAAGTCACGGCCGGTATTCCGCGCGCCAGGCACTCGACGGGCGTATATCCCCACGGCTCGTAATAGCTGGGGAAAAGCCCCAGGTGACAGCCGCGCACGAACTGGTCGTAATCCAT
The DNA here is from genome assembly GCA_964624095.1 of uncultured Verrucomicrobiota bacterium. Lineage (GTDB taxonomy): Bacteria > Verrucomicrobiota > Kiritimatiellia > JAAZAB01 > JAAZAB01 > CAZEVX01. The sequence continues at coordinate 1,413 of CAZUYI010000025.1, forward strand.
GCCGAACAGCGGATTCGTCGTCGTTATGAAGTCCGGGTGATACACGACTTTCACCGGGTCCGCGGCATTGTTAATGAGCCCGGACGCGCGGATCTGGTTGAGGACGTCGTCATGTTCCTGGTCAATCAGATCGTGCGTCACGATGAGCGGCAACCGGGTTGACCGGCACGCCTGGATGGTCCGGCGCAACCGCAGGCGCCAGGAATCGTCAATCAGCGCATTGAGGTCCGGCAGTTTCCCTGTTGCGGCCTCTTCGAACAACCGGTCTCCGACCTGGTCCTTGATGGCCATGCAGGTCTGGCGCAGCGTATCCGTTACCGCCTTATTATTGAGTACGTCTGCGATGATTGACCGGAATGGCCGGCGCGATACCAGGAAAAAGACAACGGTGAGGTCGCGGCGGTTCTGTTTCAGCCGGTAATTGAGGCGGGCGAGTGCTTCGAGGGTCAAGTCGAAGCCTTTGTTGCGGTATTCGTAGCGTCCGGAGGAGAAGCAATAGAGCGTGCGATCGAGGTTGAAGCTGTAGCTGGGGAAAAAGTGGCTGGTAACGAACTCGTGGATTTTGGTTTTGAACAGTTTGTGAAGGTTTTCGGACTCGTGTCGGGCGGCGAACCGTTCGATATTGAGTCCGTTGGGCAGGACGAGGTCCGGCTTGCGGCCGAGCAGGCATCCGCACTCGAGGGCGGTGACCTCGCTGACGGTGGTAAAGACCGCGGCGCCGTGCGCAGCGGCGCGTTCGAGCTGGACCCGCGACTCGATATTAAACCGGCGCGCCTCGTGCTGCCAGTTGACGCCCGGCAGGTTCTGGTAAAACCGGTCATCGCTCATGGCCAGGTAGCGGCCGAGCAGGGTGGCATGGGTGGTGAACACGATGCGCACGGGCAGTCCGGCGCGCCGGATGGCGGGGATGGCGGCGCCGCCCATCCACTCGTGAAAATGGGCGATGACCGGCCCGGCCGGGGGCGCCCCTGGTCCGAGCAGGGCGCGGAACAGAGCGCAGACCATGAACCCGAAGGCCATGACCTGGCCGACGTCCGCGTCGCCGGGCGACGCGCCGATGCGGTGGTGGTCCCAGAACGCGCGCTGGATGTCGTGGAGCCGCGGCATGACGCTGCGGGTATCGAGCAGCACGACCGCCGGCCGGCCGGTCACTAGCCAGCGCCCGACATGCGCCTGGCAGCCGGACCCGGCGAGCGAGCGCAGGGCGTGGGCGAGGCCGGGCGGCGGCTCGGCGGCGTCGAACTCGATGGGGGCCGTGGCGGGATTATACGGGCCGACGAGCACGTAGCGGTCGCCCCAGCGCTCGATCATGCTGGGGATTTTCGAGCGGATTACCGTGTAAATGCCGCCAAGCTGCTGGCACACCTCCCAGGCGATCTCGAACAGGATCGGCTCGGCCGGTCCGACAGTCGCGGCGGGACGGCGTTTCATGGCAGGCGTCGGCTCAGGGAGTCATGACCAGCGCGGCGATGGATTTGAGGACCTGGGGCGAGATGCTGCTTTTTCTCAGGATGGATTCCTGCTTGACGCGGGCGGTGATCTCGGCGAGCTGGTCCGGCGTGACGGCGATGCCAAGCGCCTCGAGAGCGAGCCGGACGGAGGTCTTCCCGGAATTCTTGCCCAGCACGGTCCGGTATCCGTCGCGGCCGATCAGCTCCGGGACAAACGGCACGTATCCGTGCGGGCGGCCCTGGGCCTTCATTTTCTCGAACATGAAGATGCTCAAGCCCGCCTGGTACGTGAACAGGTTGTCGCCAACGATCGGCTTGTTGGGCGGCACGCGCGTCTTGGTCACGTCGGCCACCAGATCGGAAACCCGCATGAGCTGGTCGAGCCGGATGCCCGTCGGCACGCCCAGCAGGAGTTCGAGGCCCATGGCCACTTCCTCGGTGGCGGCGTTGCCGGCGCGGTTGCCGTGCCCGTTGACGCACGTGTGCACGGTGGAGGCGCCGCCGGCGACGGCGGCGAGCATGGCGCCGGTGGCCAGCCCGAACTCGTTATGGGCGTGCATGTGGATCGGGGTGTCCGGGAGCCATTCCCGCAGTTTCCGGACCATCCACACGATCGTCCAAGGCAGGGCGTTGCCGGAGGTATCCACCAGCACGACCTCGTCCGCGCCGGCCTCGAACACGAGGCTCTTGTACAGTCGCTCGAGGAACTCGAGCGGCGCCCGGAAGTCGTCCCACGGCATGCACGTCACGGAGAAGCCGCCCTGCTTGGCGTAGCGGATCGTGTCCACAAACCCCTTGATGATGCCCGCTTCGTCGGTGCCCCAGGCGGCCTTGCAGCTCCAGGGATTGGCGTTCCCCTCGATGACCAGCGCGCGGGCGCCGCAGCGCGCCGCGGCGTCAACATCCTCCTTCACGCAGCGCGCGAGGCAATACACGCGGGCGGTCAGGGGCATGGCGCACAGCGCCGTGACGACCTCGCGGTCGGCGTCGGACACCGCCGGGTACAGCTCGATGCTGTACACACCCAGCCGGTCGAGCGCCTGGGCGACGGCGATCTTCTCGTCCGGCTTGAGCACGATGCCCGGCGCCTGCTCGGCTTCCCGGAGCGTGGCGTCATGGACATGCACGGCCTTCGGCCGCGCGAACTGGCCGGTGATCTCCGCGAGGCAGTTGTACGGCGTGACCCAGTAGCGGTCAGTGAGCCACTGGCGTCCTGTTTCGAAGTCGAGCGACATGGCGGTCTTCCTGTTGGGGGTTCGTGAACACGGCTGCCGGGTTACCAGCCGATCGTGTAGCAGGCACGCGCCGGAAATGTAGCTGGCGGCGGGCGAGGCGAGGAACAGGACCGCGCCCGCGATCTCCTCCGGCTCCGCCACGCGGCCCTTGGGGGAACGCGCCTCCATGGCCTTGCGCCGCTCGGGATCGCCCATGGCGTTCTGGATAAGCGGGGTCCGCGTATAACCGGGCGCGATGGCGTTGACCTCGATGTTGTAGCGCGCCCACGAGAGGGCCAGCACCTTGGTCATCATGACGACCGCCGCCTTGGAAATGCAATAGACGCCGTTGTTGCGCTGGCGGTTGACCACGAAGGCGGACGTCGAGGCGGTATTGATGATTTTGCCCTGCTTGCGCTCGATCATGGTGCGGCCGACCGCCTGGGCCACAAAGAAGGTCCCGTCCAGGTTGACGCTCATGACCTTGCGCCACTCGTCGGCGGGCATGTCTTCCGGCGCGATGTAGCGCGAAATCCCGGCGTTGTTGAAGAGAATGTCGATCTTGCCCTTGGCCGCGATGGCGGCGTCCACCATCCGCCGGATCGAGCCGGGATCCGACACGTCCGCCTGGACCGCCATCAGGGCGCCGGGTCGCCGGCCGGCCTCGAGCTCAGCCCGTTTCTTTTCCAGGGCAGGCCCGTTGAGGTCCGCCATGATGACGTCGGCGCCCGCGTCGGCAAAGGCCTTGCTGACAGCCGCCCCGATGCCCTGGGCCGCCCCGGTGATCAGCGCCGTCTTGCCGGAAAAATCATAGGTCACGGAGTCGGGTTTCACAAATCGTGTCTCCTGGGTTGGGCCGGTGCGCGCGGCTCATGCGCCGGGCACGGGCGTCCTCGTTCGGGCTTTCGGGTCAATGACCACTTTCAGCGGCCGCTCCCCGCCGTCCTGTCCGGCCACGAGCCGCACGGCGGCCTCGGCCTCCGCCAGGGGAAACCGGTGGCTGATCAGTTCGCCGAACGGGAATCCGCCGCGCCGGGCCATCCGGATGGCCGCCTGGACCGCGGGCGAATTCTGGGAAAACGCGCCGGCCACCTTCATTTCGTTCAAGACGATCCGGTCTAGGTCCAGTGTCGCCGGCTTGCCCTTGTAAATGCCCGGCAGCACGATCGTCGCCCGGCGGCCCGCCAGTTCGAGCGCCAGCGCGGCGCCGGCGGGGCTGCCGGACACGTCCATGACCACCGCCGCCATGCGGCCCTGCGTGGCCTCGGCCACCACGGCGGCCGGCGACTCGACCTCGGCATTGATCGCCCGCGTGGCTCCGAACCGCAGGGCCATTTTCAGGCGGGCGGCGTCGGCCGACAGGCCGACCACGAAAATCGGGCCCGCCCCGCACGCAGCGGCCACGGCCGCCGCCGCGAGGCCCTGCGGGCCGGGCCCGACGATGGCGACCGCGTCGCCCAGCGACACGCCGCCGATATGACGAAGCCAGCGGATGCCGTTGCCGAGCACCGCGCAGACCAGGACCCCGACCTCCGGGGACATCTCGTCCCCGATCCGGTGCACCTTGGCCTGGGGATGGATATACAGGTACTCGCTGTACGCGCCGAAGAGATGCGGCGGCTCGCGGCACGAGACCATGGACCCGTAGAACCGCTTGCGCTCGCACGTCTGGTAATACCCGCTCCGGCACTCCGCGCACAGGCCGCAGCCGAAGGCGTATTCCACCACGACCCGGTCGCCTTCCCGGACCCCGTGGCGCCGGCTCGCGGCCGGCCCCATGCGCGCGATGCGGCCGACGATCTCATGTCCCATGATGAGCGGGAACGGGCGGGGCCCGTGCGTCGGGCGGCCTTCATAGATGCCCGGATCCGACCCGCAGACGCCGGCCAACTCCACCTCGAGCAGGCCGTCCTCCTCGCCGACGGCCGGCAGCGGGAACGTCCGCGCTTCCATGGCGCGCGGGCCGGTCAGGACCATGGCGGTGCATGCCGTATTCACGGCTGCACCCATAGCCGGGCGGCGCGCGGGAAGCAAGCTTTTTCAGCGGACCTCGATGGCAATCCCCGCCGACCGGCTCTCGAAGCGCGACGGCACGACAAACGGCATCTGGAGAATCCGCCCGTCCGCCGAGCGGATGCCCGGCGACACCTTGAAGGCCGTGGGGAACCGGATTTCGGAGCCGTAGAAAAACCGGCGCGGTTCCCGGATCTCGACGCGCGCGGCCCGCGGCGGCCGCGCAGCCGGGCGCGCGGGCTCGGCGGCGGCCGCCGCCCGGGCCGCCTCCTCGCGCCGGAGTTGCTCCGCCCGGGCGCGCTCCTCCTGCGCCTGTCGGCGGTCGGCCCACAGGCGTTCGAGCGCGGCTTTCTCCGGATCGCTGATCGGCGCAAGCATGACCAGCCCCGCGGCGGCGCTGACCGTCACGGTGCGGTCGTCAATCTCCTCGACGGCAACCGGCTGATTGTCCGCGTAAAACACGTCCATCTCCTCGACGCTCCACCACGCGCCCGAGTCGAGCCGGACCAGCCAGGCCGTTCGGCCGGACCAGGCCAGCGGCTTGTCGAGGTCCAGCGCGATGGCCTCGTGCCCGCCGCCGGACAGGACAACCCGGTCGGCCGGCTCGTCGAGCGCGGCGTTCAGCGACGGATGGAAGACACGGCGGGTGGCCGCCGTGTGCTCCGTCACCCGGTAGCGGCCCAGGTTGTCTCCGGGCCGCACGAACGAGGTCTCGCCGCTCCGGTGATTGAACGCCAGCAGCAGGGTCCCGTCGGGAGCCCGGAAGGCGCCGGTAAACCGGTACTCGAACACGGCGGGCTCCGTGTGAAACACGCGGACGCACTCCAGCGCGGAGGCGGCGCCGGCGCCCGCCGCCGCGACCAGCCACACGATGCCCGTGCTGATAAAGGGATTCACGATACGCCGCCGTTCTTGCCTTCCAGTATAGGGCGCGGCCCGCCCATGGCAAGCTCGGCCTCGCCCGCCATCGTGGAGTCGCCGCGCGATGTCGAGGGGCGGCCGGGCTCGGGCCCATTTTGGGCTTGTCAAAAAACCCGGCCTGCGGAAGCATAACCGGGCGCCTGCAAGGCGAGCCGGCCGGCCTGCGCCACGGGACGCCGGCGCCTGCGATCGAAGGAGGGCAGCCCTTGATGACGCGCGAGCCGATGGTGGGCGTGATGTTCGATCCGGCGCGGCTGCTGTTCCGCAAGGAATGGTATTTCAAGCTATTGCCCTGGCTGGCGGACTGGGGCTACAACACCGTCATGCTCAACCTGGCGGATGACGCCGCCTGCACGCTCGAGTTTCAGCGGCATCCCGAGCTGGCGAGCGCGCACGCGTTTTCCCAGGACGAGATGCGACGCTTCGTTCGGGCCGCCGGCCGCCGCCATATCCAGGTGATCCCGTTTTTGCCGTCGTTCGGCCACACGGGCTATATCCACCGCCGCCGCGCGTACCGGCACCTGCGGAACGGGCGCGTGCGGCGGCATCTCTGCCCGGCCCACCCGGACACGCGCCGGCTCCTGGCGGACCTCTGGGCCGAGCTCGCCGCCCTGTTCCCCGCGCCGTGGGCGCACGTGGGGCTCGACGAGTTCGGCCCGATGCCCGACCCGTCCTGCGCGGCCTGTACGGCGCGCTTCGCGGGCATCCCCAGGTGGCGGATCTATGCCGAGCACGTGCAGTGGCTGCGCGACCTGCTCGCCGCCCGCGGCAAGCGGATCATGCTCTGGAACGAGTTCCCGCAAGGCCACTGGAAACAAGCCGACGTGGCCAGCGCCCTGCCCAGGGACATCGTGCTGACGCTCGAGTGGGACAGTCCCGACAGCACCCGGTTCTACCTGGACCAGGGCTTTGACGTCGTCGGGGCTTTCCCGTACCTGACGTCCTATCCGGGCACGACCATTCTCCCGAATTACGGGCAGAACATGATCCACGCGCCCTGGTCCGTGGACCTCGCCCGGTATGGGAGCCAGATACTGGGCAAGCTCGTGCCCGTATGGGAAAACACCTATACCCTGTTCGGCGCCCCGCTCTACGGCATCGCCCGCGCCGCCGACCAGATCCGGATTCCCGGCGGCACGCCGGGCTTCGGCCCGTCGTTTTGCGAGCGCTTTTTCAAATGCCAGGACGGCCCAACGATCGCGCGACTGCTGGACGAACTGCACCGGCATGCGCCCCAGTTCAACGTCTTTACCGGCGCCAATAACCATTACCTGACGATCGAGAGCCAGGACGGCCCCCTGATCAATCTCTTCGGCCATGCCGACGCCAACCAGTTGACCGCCGCCCGGATCGAGCGCGGACTGGACCTCGCCCGACATGCGCAGTCGGTCGGCGCGGGGCTGCGCCGCGCGCGGCGCCAGGTCGCGCGCCACAAGGCCCTCTACGACGTCTACCTGCTGGCCGCGGACCTGACCCGGCATATCGGCGGACGCGGCCGCCTGATGCAGGAACTCTGCGACACCCTGGAGGCGGCGCGCCAGGCCGCGGCCGCCGGGGACCGGCGCCGGGCCCGGCGGTTGCGGATCGGCATCCGGAACGCCTTGCGCCGGGCGGCATCCGAAAGCCGGGCCCTGCTGGAACGCGTGGAGCGGAACTGGGACCTGGGGTATTATCCCGACCACCCGTTCCGGGACCCATCGCTCCGCCAGCCGGGCGTGGAGGACGGCCTGTTGACGGACGACGCCTGGTCCGACAAGGAACTGCGCCTCGGCGCCACGCACATCCATGCGTCGGTGGCATGGTCCACGCAGTACCTCGAGCGCCTGGCGCGCCGGGCCGAGGCGCTGGCGGCGGGCCTGCAGGACTTCGCCGGGCTGGGCCCAATCCCGCGGCCCGTGCCGCCGCCGCCGGCGGTGACGGCGTTCGCGACCCGCTGGCGGATCAGCGGCGTGCGCCCGGCACCGGCGTCGCTCGAGGATCTGGCGTTGCCCGCCGCGCCGGACATGACTCCGCGCGAATGGCCCAAGGGGTGTGTGGACCTGCGCGAAGACCTTTTCGCCGCGCCGGAAGACCGCATGGTGTACCTGGCCTGCCGGTTCGAGTGTCCGGAACCGATGGCGTTGTCCCTGGGCCTGGGGTACGACGGCCCGGTCAAACTCTGGCTGGACGGCCGGGACCTGTTCTGCGATCCGGCGGGCGCCGTGCCGATCGGCGTGGACAAGGCGAACCTGCCCGTCGAAGCGGCGGCCGGCCGCCACGAGGTGTTCATCGCCTTGACCTCCAACCGCGGAACCGCCGCCGGCCTGCGCCTGCGCGCGTTCCGGCGGGACGTGACTCCGGCGCAACTGGAGGCGGGGCCGGGCGCGTACACGCTGCCGAACCTCATGGAGTAAACCGGTCCCTTCAAGAACCGGACACTTGCCAATCGAGTCCTGGCTATCACGGGAGTCGCGATGCATCACGCATGGGCATGGGCGGGCGGATGGCTGCTGGCGGCCGGGTTGGGCGCAATGGCGGCGGATACGCCGCGGCCGTCGGTCAAGGCGGTGCGCTTCGAGACGGCGCCGCGCATGGACGGCCGGCTGGATGACCCCTGCTGGAAAACCGCCGCGCGCATCGAGCTGGGCCGGTGCTTGTTTTCCACGGGCGCCCCGCCCGTGAAGACGGACGTGCGGATCGGCTATGACACAAACCGGATCTATTTCGCCTTCACGTGCCCTGTTCCGCCGGGGGCGCCCCCGCCCGGCCAGCGGGCTCCGCACGATTTCTCCTTCAATGCGGAGGACCGGCTGGAACTTTTCCTGAACGCGTCGGGCGCGGGCCTCTATCCCTACGCCCATTTCACGCTCGGATCGAGCGGCGCGCGGCTCTGCCAGCGCGTCCTGGCGTCATCCGCCACGGCGCGCGACCCGGGCTGGCGCGTGGGCTGGCAGGCGGCCATTGACCTGGCCGGCGACTCGTGGACCGCGGAAATCGCGATTCCGGCCCATATCCTGCGCGAGGCCGATGGCCTGAATGCGATGCCGTTCAACGTCACGCGCACCCTGCTGACCCGGCATGACCGGTTCCTGACATGGGCGCCGGTGGGCGGTACGGCCAGCGGCTGCGGGTTCCATGACCCGGAGCGGTTCGGGCGCCTCGAAGGCCTCGAGGCCCTGGCCGGGTTGCCGCCCGCGTGCGACCCGGTGATCCTCGGCGCCGGGGACGTCACGCCCTACCGGGAGGAATCCGGAGACCGGTTCAGCTATAGCTTCAAGGTGACGCTGGGCAACCTGGGCGGGCGGGGCGGCGACGCCGTGCTGGTGATCGAGGACCAGCTGCCGGACGGGCCCGCCGCGCGGCACGAGCACCCCGTCCGCGTGCCGGAAACCGGCACACAGGACTACACGCTGACCATCCCGGTGACGAACCTGGCGGACCACCGCGAGGCGCGCGTGGCCCTGGCCTCGCAGGCGGACTGGCAGGGCGCCTGGACGTCGGTGAAAGGCACCGCGGCGCTGGTCACGCTGACGGCGTACCCGAACCTGAGCGTGTACACGGGCGAACCCGAAGGGCGGCTAACCATCGGCTGCGCCTACGGCGACACTGCCTTCCGCGAGCAGAATCTGACGCTGCGGGTCACCCTGACCAACGACGCCCTGAAGACCGCCAGGACGCTGACCTTCAAGGCCATGGAACACCATGGCGTCGTGTGGCCGTTCGAGACCGCCCTGTTGAAAGACCGGTCCGTCCTGCCCGCCGTGAGGGTCTGGCCGGTGACCGTGGAGCTGCTGGACGCCGGGAACCGCGTGCTCGCGACCGCGGAGACGTGCATCCGCGTGGCGCCTCCGCCGCCGGTCGAGGGCCTAACGGTCAGCAAGATTGACCACGAGCGGATGTGCCTGCTGGTGAACGGCGCGCCGTTTTTCCCGATCGGGTTCATGACCGCGCCCGAGCTGTTCACCGAGCCGGTGGTGTCCCGGATGAAAGAGGCCGGCATGAACCACATGGTGTACTGGATGGCATGGGGCGGCGCGCTCCGGGCGGGCCCGAACGGGCCGTGGGACCAGCGGATGAACGCGGCGCTGGACGCCGCGTACCGGGCCTACCAGCAGGCGCAGGCCCGGGGGATGTACGTGATGGCCATGGGCCAGGGCCAGATCACCACCGGGCACAACGAGCCGGAGGTGAATTTCCGGGACCAGCCGCTGGTGCTCGAGAAGCTGCCGCAGGTTATCGGCTGGTACAAGAACCTGCCGAACCTCCTGGCCTGGCAGGGCGTGGATGAAATCGACTCCCGCATCTTTCCACTCGTCCGGGAACAGCGGGACATCATCCGCGCGATGGACCCGCACCACGTCGTGTACTCGTCGGCGCGCGGCGCCGGGCCCTGGATCTACGACGCCTACGACGTGCCCGGCATGCACGCCTACTGGGGCCCGGACTCCTCGCCCCTCGCGCTGGCCGCCTTGGTGCGCAACGGCGCCGCCGTGGGCAAGATGCGGCGCAGCCCGGTCTTCGCCACCCCGCAGGCCCAGCGCCTGACCTACCACCGGGACCTGACTCCCGACGAGCGCCGCGCGGGCATCTGGCTGCCGCTGATTTACGGGGCCAAGGGCATCCAGTTTTTCATGGCCGACGGACCGTTCCACGACGTGACCTGGCGCGTGTTTGCCTATACCGCGCGCGAAATCAACGCCCTGGCGCCCATCCTGCTCGAGGACCGGCCGCCCCAGGCGGTCGTCTGCACGGCGGCCGCCGCCGACCAACCCGCGGCGCTTCCGCCGCTGCCCCGGCCGCGCTCGCGGTTCGAGCCCAGCGCGCCCATCCCCTTCTCGCACGATCCGGCCCGGAACGACATGCCGCTGGTCCATGCCATGGTGCACGACAAGTCCAAGGCGGCCGCGGAAGGCGAATTGATTGTCCTGTGCAACGGCGGGCGCCGCCCGCTCCGTGTCCGCTGCGCTCTCTCCTCGCTGGGCGCCAAGACCAGGCTGCGCGGGTATTTCGACGGCCGCGCGTATGCCTGCAAGGACGGCGCGTTTTCCCTCGAGCTGGAACCGTACGGGCTGCGCATCCTGGAAACCCTGCACTCGACCCGGCAGCCGGACGAACCCGTGGCCCTCGGCATCGCGGCCGTACCCGGGCAGGCGCCGGCCGAGGGCGGCGAGGCGCCCCGGCTGTTCAAGGCCCAGGACCGGAATGCCCTGCGCGGCGGGTATGCCAAGCAGGAGAATGCCGCCATTTACACCCCCGCGGATGACCTGGAGCAGGTGGCCGTGGACCCGACAACCGAGCCGGGCAGGAACGCGATCAGGAACAGCAGCTTCGAGGAGGCGGCCTACGAGTCCATGCCGGATCACTGGATCTCGTATGCCTGGCAGCGCGGCTACCTGGGCGTCAGGGACCCCCAGGCCTATCACGGCCGGCAGAGCCTGCTGCTGCTTCCCGGCAAGCGCGGGACCGTCAACGTGAATTACCAGTTCTGGACCGGCTGGCAATACGGCCGCGACTACACCTTGAGCCTCTATGCCCGCGCCGACCAGCCGAACGCCCGGCTCGGGTTCATCGGCTGGCAGCATTCCTCCGTGCCGTACCTCTCGCAGATCCCGGACGACTGCGTGCAGGGCCGGAGCGCCGTGAGCCAAACGTGGACGCGGGTAAGCTGGACGTTCCAGCCGGTCGCCGAGGGACCCCACCGCTGGCAAGGCCCGATGACCTTGGGCTTTTTCAACTGCAGCTCCAATCTCGCCGAGACCCGGCTCTGGCTCGACGCCGTCCAGCTCGAGGCCGGCGACCGGGCCACGCCCTACCGGCCTGACGCGTACCAGGCGCCGGCCATTGACAGGAAATGGCTGAGCGATACCGTATTCAAGGAACTGAAGCGACGCCCATGACGCTCGATGGCTCCTCCATATGCCGGGCCCTGAAACTGAACCGGCCGCCCGATGCGCTGCAGGTCGGCTGGACGGACTCGCTGCGTACGATGCCGGCCGGCCCGCTGGGGTTCCTGAAAGACGGCTTCGTGGGCGATGCCTGCCGCGCGTTCGGCATGCCGCCCGAGATCACCGACGCGGCCCGGCGCGCGGCCCGCCACGTCGAGCAGGACGAGTGCCGCCGCGCGCTGGCCTGGCATGGCCATGCGCTCGTGTTCCGCGCGGAAGGCCGCCCCGGCCGCACGTGCGTCTGGCCGTCCGTCCAGGACCTGGCCAAGGCCTTCGGGGAGCACGCCGGCGTGTTCTATCTCCTGGTGCTGCTGTCCGCGTGGCCGGCGTTGCGCGCCCTGTACCGGACACGCCGCCTGCCGGCCGCCGTGGTGCGCGACACGCTGGCGGACATCGGGAAGCTGATGCTCAGGCGCCTGACCAGCCACCGCGAGGCGCACGGCGCGTGGGGCATGCCGCCGCACTTCGCGTGGCTCGGCATGGTGCTGAGCGGCGAGTATGTCCGGCTGGGCCGGCTCTGCTACGAGCGCCCGCGCCCCTGGCAGCCCCGGTTCCACGTGTTCCGGCACCGGCGCCGCCGCACGGTGCTGGCCCTCTCGGCCGACGGCGTGCGGTACCTGGCCGACGGGCATCTGTACGGCGAGCGGCGAGTCGGGGACGGCCTGACCTCGTGGGAGGCCCGGTTTGCCGCCACGCGCTCCGGCTACGTCGGGGTCCCGCTGCACCCGGGCGGATACGCGTTGCGCCAAACGGTCGCGTTACCGCGCGCGGACTGGCGCCCGATCGCCGGGCCGGACACGCCCGTGCCGGCCCTGATCATCCATTACCCGGGCGGCGAGCCGCTGGACTTCGACCGCTGCGGCCGGTCATTGAGCGCGGCGGTGCGGTTTTTCCCGCGCCATTTCCCCGACTGGCCGTTTCCCGTCATCACGGGCAATACCTGGTTCATGAACGCCCAGCTCCAGGAACTGCTCCCGCCGGACTCCAACATGGTCCGGTTCCAGAAGGAAATGTATCTCTTCCCGCTGCTGTCGGACGATTTCATGCTGCTGAACCAATGCCTGGATCCCGTGCCGGACGCCCTGCGATCGGGCCCGCGCCACGGCAGCGTGGCCCTGCGCCTGCTCGAATGCGCGCTCGCCGGCCACCCGCTGCGCGCCCGGCGCGAGACGTCGCTTCAGCGCGCCATCGTGGACCGCCTGCTCGCGGGAAAGGAGCTGCGCGCCAAGGCGGGCGGCTGCTTCCTGCTGCCCGAGGATCTCCGCTGGGGACACCAGGTCTACCTGCGGCGTACCGGGCCGTGCCTCGACCGGCTGCTCGCGACGAGCCGCGCCGGCCGGAGCGCGCGGACGCCCGCGAAAGGAACAGGACGATGAACCGACGGTTTGACATTACCGGGTACGGCGCCCAACCCGGCAAGACCACGCTGAACACGGCCGCCCTCCAGGCGGCCATTGACGCCTGCCACGCGGCCGGCGGCGGTACGGTGGTCTGCCCGACCGGCGAGTTCGTGACCGGCTCGCTGCTCCTGAAGAGCGGCGTCAACCTGCACCTGGCGGCCGGGTGCCGGCTCATCGGCAGCCCCCGCCGCGCCGATTACACGGCGCTCGAGGCTCCCGGCTTCCGCAGCGATCACCCGTGGGGACGCCGCCTGCTGGCGCTCATCCGCGCCGTGGACGCGGAGCGCGTCTCGATCACGGGGCCCGGCGAGGTGTACGGATCCGGCCCGGCTTTCTACGACACGGCCCGGCCGGGCAAATACGACAAGCCGGCCGAACCCCGGCCCCGCCTCGTGGTGTGCTTCCGGTGCCGTGATGTGCGGATCGAGGATGCCGCATTCCTCGATTCCCCCTGCTACGCCTTCTGGCTCATGCAGTGCGAGCGCGTCCGCGTTGAGGGCATCCGCATCCGCAGCGATCGGCGCCTGCGCAACAG
>CAZUYI010000026.1:0-14685 GCA_964624095.1 uncultured Verrucomicrobiota bacterium
TGAAGGCCGACCGGGACGACGTCGAGGTGGTCCTGTGGCGAGGCAGTACGAAGCCAACCTCCGTGCGGGTCGGCCGGCAGTGGGCCCGGTATTCGTGCGTTGGCGGAAATCAGGGCGGGCTGCAGATGCGGATTCCCTCCGGCGCCGGAGCGGCTCCTCCGGAGCAGGCGGCCACGGTGTGGCTCGATGCGGCGCAACTGGAAGCGGGCCGCGAGCCCACCCCCTACGTGCGCGACACGTGGACCCCGGACTAAGCCGGGGTCCGGGCATCCGCGGCCGCCCGGCTGGGCGGCTCATGCCTCCGCGCCGGCGACGAAGGAGCGTCTTCCATGCATCAACCCAACCGGACTGAAGGCGCGCGCGCCGGGTATCCCACGCTGGGCGAATTGTGGGACGAGGCGATGGCCTGCGGTATCGAGGTCGGCTACCGCGACGCCGAGTCCGTCTGGAGCGTTTGCCGGCGGCACCGCGCCCGGTACGCCCGGCTGAGCGCGCCCGAGAAGCGCCGGTTCGATAAGACCCGGCTCACCGTGCCTTTCGGCGATTGCCGGATGTACGCCGGCCGGCGCGGTGACCGCATCCGCGGGTTGCTCGCCGGCATCGACGCCACCCCCGACATGGCGCTGCGCATCAACGAGCTGGTCTTCGACGGCTGGCCGATAGACCTGCTGTTCGCCCACCACGGCGGCTCGAAGGAAATGATCTACACGAGCGACGATTACCTCGTTCCGGATGCCCGGTGCCTCGCGCGCGCCTACGGCCTGCCCGTCAAGGCCCTGCGGCCCGTCGAGGCGGAAGCACGCCGGCGCATGCGCGAGCGGAATCCCGACTACGGGGGCACGGTCTATCCCGGCTGGCGCTCGCGCTTCATGCGCGTGTCGGGCGCGGCCGAAATGTGCCGCCAGATCGGCGTGGCGCAGGTCAATGTCCATACCCCGTGCGACGCGATCGGCTGGCGGGCGGTGTGGGAGGTGCTCCGCGAGGCCCGCCCGGCGATCTGCGGCGACGCCATCGAAGCCCTGTACCGCATCCCGGAATACCGGCGGTACCGGCAACAACGCCAGCTCCGAATCCGGATGGCGGCGGGCGCCGCCCGCAACCCGCTCGGGCGCTGGTACGATGCCATGTGCGCCGCGACGCTGAACCTGACGGAAGCCTCCATCCGGGCCCTCAAGGCGGCCGGGTTCCAAACGCTGGTGGGCGTCTTCACCGAATGCCCCGTGGCCCGACAGATAGGACTGAATGTCATCGCGTTGCCGCACGATCCCTCCGATGCTATCGGGATCAACGGCATGCTTGACCGGTTCGTCGGGCGCTGGCCGAAACTGGAAATCCTGACCTACGGCGAGTTGCTCCGGGTCGAGCGCCCGCGACTCCGCGCCTGGACGGAGGCCCTGATATGAGTGCGCCAGGCGTCCGGCGCATTCACGGTCGGCCGGCCGCCGAGCCGGCGGCCGCGAACGCAAGCGGACCCGGCGCGGTCGTGCGCTTCGTGGACGCGGCCGCGCCGGTCGAACTGGCAAACGAGAAGCCCGATCCCCGGCGTGCCGCGCCGGCCGGCGGCGACTGGACCGCCCTGCCGGCGCCCGCCGGCGAAGGCATCCGCTGGTCGAAGCAAAACCTCGAGGCGCGCTGGGCGCGCCCGCTCGAGCTGTGGGGCGTGGAGCTGGTCTTTTTCACGTTCCGCCGGCCGGATGTCCAGGTGCCGGATCTCGCGGAGATCGCGCTCCGCCGCTGGGACCCGTCCCGCCGCCGCTGGGTCCGCGTGGACGCCGAGTGCCGGTATGACGCCTCGCGCCGGCGCTGCCTGGCGGCCTTGCTCGAGGCCGGCTATGTCTCGATCATAGGCCGCTTCCCGGCGCCGGTATCCGCAACCCTGCTGCGCGTCCGGCTGGAACACCCGCCGTCGCAGTGCGCCCTGCACGACGTCCGGGCCCTGCAACGCCCGGTGCCGGGTCCGGCCGGGCCCGCCCCCGCCGACCTGGGCCATGCGGCGCGCGATAGGCGCGAGTACGACGCCTTTGTGGCGCGCGAGTTCCCGCGGTTGGCAAATGACGTCGAACGCTGCCCTGCTGAAGAGGCGCTCCGCTTTTTCCGGGCCCGGCTCAAGCCGTATCGCGGCCGGGCACTGCTCGGCCTCAAGGACGGGGTCGCGCAAACGGGTGTGGATTGGGACCATACCGTTCTCGAAGAGCGCGAAAAAGGATGCGGCCCGCGCGCCGGTACGCCGCTGGTCCTGACGTTCTGGACGGGCGCGCCGCCGCGTCCCGCCGGCGCGCACGCCCGACGCGGACTCCGGGACGGCTGGCTGCCGGCCGTCACGACGGTCCGGCGCGACCGGGGCATCGAGTACCGACTCGAGACCTTCGTCCAGCCGGCGGCCGGCGGGCGGTCGCTGACCCGTATCCGGTGCCGGATCGCGAACCGCGCGGACGGCGCCCGCGATGCGGCCCTGACCCTGGCACTCGCCGCGCTGGCCAAGCTGTTCCCGCGCACCTGGCGGCTCGCCGACCTGGGCGCGCGGCGCCGGGGCGCCTGGCTGCTCGATGCCGCCGGCCGGCCGCTGCTCCGGATTCCGCGCGGCGGCCGGTTCCAGCGCGGCTTGGAAAACACGCTGCGCTACCAATGGCGGCTCGAGCCCGGCGCGCGGCGTTCCCTCGAGTTCGCCGTGGCGCGCCTGGCGCCGCCCGACGCGGCGCCGGCCGTACCCGCCCGGCCTGGCTCGTGGGCGCGCGCGGAGCGGACGTTCCGCGAGTGCTGGCGTGACACGCTGGCCGGCGGCGCGGTCATCCATACGCCGGATGCGCGCCTGAACGCGCTCTGGAACGCCCTGCTCACCCAGTGCCTTGTGACCGCGGAAAACGGCCGGCTCCCCTATGGAGCCTTCCCCTCCCGCTATGACGGGAGCGTGTTCGGGATCGAGGAAGGCTGGACCCTGCAGGCCTTGGCCACGGCCGGATTCGGCCGCGATGCCCTGCGGTATGTTGACGGGACCTACCTCACCGACTCGCACCTCGACAAGGCCAACTACCATCACCAGTACCGGGCGGGCTATACGCTGCTCTTCGCGCATTCGCTCGCCCGCCTGGCCGCTGATGACGCCTGGCTGCGCGAGCGAATCGAGCGGCTGCGGGTCGAGGCCGACTGGATTCGGGCCGCCCGACGCCGAACGATGCGCCCGACCTCCGGCCCGCGCCCGCTGCACTGGGGGCTGTTGCCCTACCATTACTACGGCGGCGACGTGCACGAGCCGGCCTACTCGCTCCACCCGAACGCCGTGTGCTGGCGCGGATTGCGGGATTTCGGGCTGATGGCCCAGTCGCTCGGGCGGCCGGATGCCGCGCTGTACCTCGACGAGGCGGCCGCATACAAGCGCCAGCTCGAAGACGTCATCGAGCGAACCATCCGGCGCGGGGCGGCCGAGACTTTTCTCTCGATGAAACTCTATTGGGACAAGCCGTACCCATACAACCCGGTCTTCTGGCCGCTGTTCCTGTCCATGACCCTCGAGACCGGCGTGCTCGATCCCGCCGGCCGCGACGCCCGGGGGCTGCGCGCCTGGCTGCGCCGGCGTCGCTGCACGCTGGCCGGCGTGCCGGTCCTGTACCCCATGCGGCTGGACCCCGTCTATGGGCTGGGCCTGGCCTGGTGCGCCTTGCGCGACGGCCGGCTCGATGAGTACCTCAAAACCGTGGCGGCCTATCGCACGTTCCTCACCGACTCGTACTTCCATACCGCGCCAGAGTCCGGCGACCTGCTCCTCCGCGACGAGGATGCGGACTGGGAAATCCGCTCGGAAGACAACCTCTGGCGCCAGTGGATGAATCCCTCGTCGCCGCTCACCTCCGGCGCGGCGATCCTCTTCCTCCTGGTACGCCACATGCTGGCCCTAGAGGAACGCGACGCGGAGGGCCGGCTCAATGGCCGGCTGATCGTTATGCCCGCCTGCCCCCGGTCCTGGTGCCGGCCCGGCGCCCGGGTGCGGGTCGCCCGGCTGGCGACGGAGCTCGGCGAGCTCGGCTTCGCGGTGTCCGTCCGGAGCGGGCCGGAGTCCTACCGCTGCCGCATCGAGCCGGTGCCCGCCCGCGGCTGCCGCGAGCTCGGACTGCGGCTCCGCCCGCTCGCGGGCGTCCGCGCCGTGCGCCTGGCGGTAAACGGGCGCAAGCTCGAGGCGCGCCCCGACGCGCTCGGCACGCTGTGGCTGCCCGCGGACGCGCCCACCCTCGACGTGCGGGTCATGCGCCCGGCGCGGGCCTGACCGACAGCCCGGCTGCTCCCGCGCGGGCCGGTCCCCCAGTAGCGCGGGAATCCGTCCCGCGCGAAAGGCTCGATCTCCGGCAAACGACCTTCTCGCCGCCCATCCAGCGCGGCATCGGAGTGCCGCGCTACTTTGCGGCGAAGGCCAGTGCCCCGGTAGCGCGGGAATCTGTCCCGCGCGGAAGGCTAGATCTCTGGCGAACGACCTCCGCGCCGCCGGCCAGCGCGGCTTCCGCCCGACGCCGCGTCGGGCCTTTGGACTGCGGCGACATGTCGCCGCTTTTCGGCCCGGATCCTCTCGCCACGCCCGTGCATCCACGCCTACCTCGCTGCCCATCCGCCACAGGACAGCTAGTGCTCCTTGATCTCCGTGTTCCCGGCCAACCATGGCCAAGTCTCCCGTGCCAGACATGGGCGTGGAACCAGAAAGCGGCGGCATGCCGCCGCAGTCCAAAAGGCCGGCCGCCGATCCGGTGGGACGGATCAAGGTAGGAGTACGGCCGGCCTCTCACGGAAGCTGTCTCATGGGCATCCCCGTAGCGCGGGAATCCGTCCCGCGCGGAAGGCTCTAGACGCGGTGAACGATTCCCGCACCGCCGGACTGCGCGGCATCGGAGTGCCGCGCTACTTGATGCACGCGCGAAGGCTAAGGTCCTGGTAGCGCGGGAATCCGTCCCACGCCGGACAGCTCCTCAAAAATGGCGATATATTGTTGACATTGTCAATATTCTGCGCTTAATTATGTTTATATAGTATTTGAATTGATAATAATTGGTTGGATCATATTGACATCGAGGTTATGGCTGGGCTCGACGGCTGGCGGATGGCCGTGAACGGGTCGTGGCAGGAGGCATGGACGTGGCATCGGCTCCCATCAAGGTCGGGATCCTCGGGGTCGGGCGGGGGATGAGCTTCGTCAAGTCGGCGCCGCACTGCGGCATGAAGCTGGCGGCGGTATGCGACCGCTGGGAGACGAAGCTTCGCCCGTACCGCGAGCAGTTGGGCGTCGCCACGTATACCGACTACGACGCGTTCCTCGAGCACGAGATGGATGCCGTGGTGCTGGCAAACCACTTTCACCAGCACGCGCCGTTCGCGGTCAAGGCGCTCGAGGCGGGCTTTCACGTGTTGAGCGAAATCGGGGCGTGCGGGACGCTGGCGGAAGGCGTGGCCCTGGCGCGGGCGGTCGAGAAAAGCGGCCGGATTTACATGTGCGGCGAGAATGTGCCCTACACCCCGCTTGTCCAGGAAATGAAGCGCCTGTTTGACGAGGGATTCGTCGGCCGGTTCCTCTACGGCGAGGGCGAGTACGTTCATCCGATGTCCGTCTGGCATCACAACTGGCTGACGCCGGGGTTCGACCACTGGCGCAACTGGATTCCCGCCACGTACTACTGCATGCATTCCCTCGGCCCGCTGCTCCACGTAACGGGTGCGCGGACGGCGCGGGTGAGCGGGATGCTCGTGCCGCGCGTGCGGGACGATCCCGAAAGCGCGTTGAATCCATGCCGCTACGACGGGGTCGGCTTGATTCTCTGCGGCATGGACAACGGGGCGGCTGTGAAGCTGCTGCAGAGCTTCGGGGCCGGCGGGATCGGGGGCGGGCACCACCAGTTCGAGGTGTTCGGACACCGGGGCATCATGGAGACCGCCAACGACGGGTCCGGCCGGCTTCTGCTGCGCCAGGAGGCGTGGAACACGCCCGACCGCACGCCGTGTGCCCGCGCCTATGTGCCGGAGTTCCCGCCGGGATTCGCCGAGCTGGCCCGCAAGACGGGCCATGGCGGCGCCGATTTCTTCGTGGACTATTATTTTGCCGACGCCGTCCGCCGCGGCGTGCCGCCCTTCTTCGACGTGTACCGCGGCATCGAGATGAGCCTGGTCGGCATCCTGGCCTACCGCTCGGCGCTTGCGGGCGGCGCGCCCGTCGAGGTGCCCGATTTCCGGCAGGACTCCGCGCGGCGCCGGTACGAGGCCGACGACTGGACGCCGGACCCGGAGAAGCACAAGCCCGGCCAGCCGTGGCCGAGCATGGCCGGCGACCTCCAGCCGTCGGAGACGGCCCGGCGCTATGCGGAGTTGGTCTGGCAGGAGCAGGAACAACACTGGTCCGGGCAACCCTGGAAAGTCTACGATAGGAATTTCGCCGTCACGGCGGAATACGGGCCGGAGCACATGCAGAAACTGGTCCAGCTCAAGTCGTTGGAACACGAGTGACCCGTTCGCGGAGCCCTGGATGGGCGGATCGAAAGGACGGCGATGCCTCGGTTATCCCCTCCGTGGTCGGCTCAATGGCGGACCTATGATCCGGGTCCGGCGGGCGAGGACCTGCGGCGCCGGTTTGCCGATCCGCCGGATGCCTTTCGTCCCGTGCCCTGGCTGTGTTTCAACGGGACGTGCAACCGGGCGGAAATCGTGTCGGCCATTGACCGCATGCATGAGCAGGGCATCCGGTCGTTTATCCTGTTCCCTATCTACGGGCTGGCGATCGAGTACCTCTCGGAAGCCTGGTTCGCGGCGGTCGAGATCGCGCTCGACCACGGTTCCGCGCGGGGCATGACCGTCTGGATCTACGACGACTACAACTGGCCGTGCGGGAGCTGCGCCGGCCGGCTGCCGGTCGAACGCCCGGACCTCGAGTCCTGCTGCGTTCGCGCCTTGACCGACCCGGCCCCCGTGGCGCCGGGGGAGTCGGCTGTCTTCGAGCCCGCCGACCTGCAGGACTATCTCTTTTCGTTTGCGCAGACCGAAGCCGGGACGTCGCGACGGATACAGGCGGCGCCGGACCCGCACGGCGGCAAGACCCGTTGGGCCTGGCGCAATCCGGAGTCGGCGCCCGTTTGGATCACGCACGTCGTGCGCGGCCCCGTGCGCCGGAAATGGGTGGCGAATACCGGCGCCCCGTGGACGCGGGCCATCGCGCCGGCCGATTATACCGACCTGACGCAGCCGGAGGCCGGCCCGGAATTCGTGCGGCGCACGCACGCGGAGTATGAGAAGCGCTTCCGGCGGTATTTCAATCGGACCCTGATCGGGTTCTTCCAGGACGAACCGCAAATCGCCCTCCCGCGGATGTCTCCCGACATGCAGCGCGAGTTTCAGGCCTGCACCGGGTACGCCCTGGCCGATACACTGGACCGGCTCTTCACCAACGAATGGCCGGACCGATTCCAGGTGCGGCATGATTATTTCACGCTCGCCGGCAAACGGTTCAGCCGGTTTCTCCGTTACATCAAACAGTGGTGCGAGGAGCGAGGGCTTGACGCCACCGGGCATTTCGAAGGTGAGGAATCCCCGGCGCTGGGGGCGTACTGGGATGGCGACGAAGTCGCGGCCCGCACCTCCATGACGCTGCCGGGCATGGACATGCTCTTCTGCGAATCGAATTACGAGCCGACGCCGGCCCGACGCGGCCGGCCGCGGCGCAAACCGGGCGCGGGCTATCTGCTGACCGTCAAGCTGGCGGCCGCGGCGAGCCGCGCGGTCGGCAGTTCACGCGTGCTGGCGGAAGCGTTCGGCGTAATGCCGATGCATAGCGCCCCGGTGGACTTCGTGGCCCACACGCACTGGCTGACGGCGCTGGGCGTCAACCTCGTCAACGACAATATGCTGCAGCTTTCGGGGGAGAGTTTCCGTCGGACGGCGAAGGTCTTTACCGTGCCCTGGTGGCCGTTTTACGGGGAGTTCGCGGCGTTTGTCGGGCGCTGCTGCCTGCTGTCCACGGTGGGCCGGAGCCGCGCCGCGATCGCGGTTCTGTACCCGGCCCTGTCCGCGCGCTGCCTGCTGCGGACGCGGCAGAAGGGCTTGCCGCCGGATACCGACGATCAGCGCCTCGATCGCATGACCCTGGTGCTGCAGCAAACCGCGGAAGCGCTCACCCGCTCGCACTGGGACTGGGACCTGCTGTTCGAAGAGACGCTGGCGGAGCAGGGCGCCCCGCCTCCCGGCACGCGTGCCATCCTCGTGCCGTCCGCCTTCGCGATGACCGCGCCCGTGCTGGACGCGCTGGCGGCGTTTGCCCGCGCCGGCGGCCGGGTGCTGTTCCTTGACGCCGTTCCGGAGTTCGATCCCGTCGGCGGAAAGGATATCCGGGCGGCCGCGGCCCGCCTGCTGAGCGCGGGCGAGGCGCGCCTGGAGCCCTTGCCGTCGCCGGTGGCCTGGCCCGCCCTGCGGACCCTGCTGGAGGAGGCGGTCCGCGGCGCCGTCGAGCGGCCCTATACCGTCTCCGGTGACGGCGCCGACGACCTGCTGACCGCCCGCCGCACCATCGGCGATCTGGACGTGCTGCATGTGGCCAATCTGAGCGACCGCCCGTGTGCGAGCGTCGTGACGTTTGCCGACGGCCATCCCCGGGAACTCTGGGACCCCCTGGACGGAAGCAGCCGCGCGGCGCCCGGCGCGTCGGGCGCCGTGGAGCTGGACCTCGCGCCATGGCAGGGAGTCTTCCTGGTGGAGGCGCCATGCGATCTGCCGCCTGCGCCGGCGCCCCGCTGCCGGCCTCGGCTCCTGGCCACGTTGGACGGTCCTTGGGACATCACCCGCGAATCGCCCAATGCCGCGCTGCTGGACCCCATCCTGATCCACCCCGACACGGGGGCACGCGTCCCCTTGCGAAACCATACCCTGCCGTTCGCCATGGACCCGACCCGGCAACGCGTCTTGAGATTCGAGTACGCCTTCCGCCTGGAGCATGTGCCGAGCGACCTGGCGGTTGTGGTCAGCCATCGGGAGTGGGGACGCCTCCGAATCAACGGAGCGCTGCTCGGCCCGGCGGTGCCCTGTACGCTGTGGGATAAGTCCAATCTCCGCTGTGTTCTGGCGCCGCATGTGCGGCCCGGGGACAACCTCCTGGCCGCCGAATTGACGGTCAGCGACTGGTTCCACCCGGCGTGCGTATACCCGTCCTGCATGCTGCCTGACCGGCTGGACCCGGTCCTGCTGACCGGCGATTTTTCCCTCGAACGGGTAGACGGCGTCGTGACGCTCCGGCCGCCGGCCGGCGCGCTGGCCGCCGGCCCCTGGGACGGTTGCGGGCTTGCCAACTATGCCGGTGTGGTGTGCTATGGCCGCGTCTTTCGCGGCGCGGGCTTGGCGTCGAACCTGGCGCTGGACCTCGGCAATGTGCATGCGGCCGCCGAGGTGCGGCTCAACGGAGAACGGCTCGGGCGGACGATTGCGCCTCCGTTCCGCCTGGCGCTGGGCGGCCGGGTGCGTTCCGGCGACAATCGACTGGAGATTCGAGTGGCCAGTACGCTGGCGCCGTTGTTCGGGCCGGTCAAGACGTCCTTTGCGCAGGAGGTCGAGATGCCGCGGCCCGGGTGCCTGGGGCCGGTCGTCCTGGTGGCCATGGAGCCGGATGCCGCGCGCGCCGGCGGGAGGCGGACCCCATGACGCCAGGCACGCTCAAAACGAGAGCCGTCATGCCTGATCCGGACTTCTTGCACCTTCTGAAGACCAAGAAATACAAGGCGCTGGTCTCGTACATCTGGCGCCGACGCGACCGGGCCACGCGCACCGACATGGCGCGCGACCTGCGGCTGAGCAACGCCACGGTCTTCCCGGCGGTGGAGTACCTGATGCGGCTCGGCGTGGTCGAAGGCATCCCGGCGGCCACCGGGCGGAAGGGACGCAGCCCGCGCCTGCTTCGCCTGTGCGGCGCCCAGTGTTTCGCGGCAGGCGTCTCGCTGCACATGCACAAGGCGGACATCAGCCTGGTGAACGCCGCGCAGCAGGTCATCGGCGCGCAGACCGTGGACGGCCTGCCGCGGAGCGAGAAGGACGTCCTGGCCCGGGTGCTGGCGGCCATCCGCGAGATGATCCTGAAGCACAAGCTGGACCCGGCCCGGCTGGCGGGCGTCGGCGTGACGTTGCCGGGCATGATAGACTGCGAGCGCGGCCTCGTCCGGCGCTCGAGCTGTTTCAACGGCGATACGTCCGTGTCCATCACCGAAACCGTCGAGGCGGCCTTGCGCCGGCCCTGCCAGGTGATGAACAGCGCCGCGGCGCTGGCCCTGACGGAAAAAGAGTGGGGCAAGGCGGCCGACCTGTCCACCTTCCTGTACTTCGCCGGATTGGGCCTGGGCATGTTCCTCAACGGGCAGTTGTTCGTGGGGCACCAGAGTTTCGGGGGCGAAATCGGCTTCATGAAATTCGGCGAGGGCGGCGCGGTGGGTGCGGATGGGCGCGCGGGCACGTTCAACCATCTCACGCCCTTCCGCCAGATGGGGTTGCGCCTCGAGGACGCCATCCGCGGCGGCGCCCGCACGCTGGCGGCCGACTGGATCCGCGCCGGCCGGCCTCCGAGCTCCGAGCTCGTCGCCCAGGCCGCCGCGCAGGGCGACCCGCTGTGCCGCGGGCTGATCGCGGAAGGCTTCGAGGCGGCGGCCGAAATGATCGTGGGCCTGAATTACCTCTTTAATCCGCAGGCGATTTTCCTGCTGCCCTGGACGGCTCGCTGCCCCGACGTGTCGCTCGACATCGTGCGCCGGCGCCTCGAACGTTGCCGCGCGGTGAATCCCGGCATGGAGGTCCAGGTGCTGGCCGCGCAGAACGGCCGCGAGGAGTTGTCCCGGGGCATGGCCATGCTGCCGCTCGACCGGCTGTTCCGATAGCGCGGGCCGCGTCGCGAAAGAGACCGCAACCAAGGGAATGAACGGATGGAGGGGTTGACCGTTCGATGCCGATGGGGTGGCGTGACGGCGGCGTGCGTGGCGCTCCTGGGGGGCGTGGGAGGGCATGCCGCCGACCCGGCGCCGGTCGGGCAGGACGCCTATGTCCTGGCCTACGAGACGTTCATGGACGGCGACCTGGCGGGCGCCCGGGAAGCGTTTGCGGCCGTGCGGGACCGGCCGGGCGCCGACCCGGCGTATGCGGCCGACGCGGGGGTGCGGGTGGGCTGGCTCTTCCAGACCGTCCGGCGGCTGGAGGAGGCGGAACAGGCGTTCGCGCGCGTCGCGGCCATGAGCAACGCGCCGGCGCTCTATCGGGCCGAGGCGGCGATCGGAATCGGGCAGTGCCGGTTCGACGCCGGAGACCGGCCGGCTGCCTCCAACGCATTTTCCCGCGCCCTGTCGCTCCTGCAACAAGGCGCGCCGAAATCGGCCGACAGCGCCGCCAGGCAATACGCGGACCTGTTGGGCGGCTATGCGAAATCGTATGGCGATCTGACGGCGTTGGCGGACACCGATCCGTATTACAATCATCGCATGCAGGAACGGGGCGTGAAATGGCCCTCGCCCCTGGAGCGCGCGGCGCGCGAGACGGTGCTGCGCCAATGGCTGTACGCGCACGGCCTGACGCCGGAACGGTGCTACCTGAAAGGGCAGTGGGTGCGCGGCACGCCCCTGCCGGCGTCGCCCTATCCGCCGGCCGCATTCCCCTATGCCTGGGAGTTTGATGACGGGACCTTGGGCGGCTTGAGCCTGACCCAGGGCCTGGCGCGCGCGCGGGTGGAATCGGGCTGCCTGACGTTTACGACGGGCGCCCAGGCGGGATTCGGCTGGGGCCGGAGTTCGCGTTCCGACCCGCGCCTGACGCTGCGGTTCGGGTACGCCACGAACCTGCACGAGGTCTGTCCGACGATGAACCAGTTGCGTGTGCGGCTGAGGCAGTCGCTGCCGGAAAGCGCCTGGCGCGTGCGCGTGGGGGTCTTGCCCCGCCGCAGGATGAGCGGGTTCGAGGCCTGGGATTCGCCGGCCACGACCGTGCGCGGAACGAATTGGCAGGAAGCCGTCTTCCGCGTGAGCGCCGGCAAGCCGCCCTACCTGGGCGTGCAGTTTTTTAGCGATACGCCCGGCAACGACGTGGAGATTGACTGGGTGCGGCCGGAGGTCAGTCCGGGCGCGATGCACGCGCGCAAGGACCTGTCGCTGCCGGCGCCGGTGCGCTGGGCGAAGGTTTCCTGCGCGGCGAACGGCCGGTTCCGCGTGTTCGTGAACGGGAAGCAGGTGGTCCAATCGCCGCCGGCCATGGATCATCGCCAGCTCTGGAATTACGAGATCGAGGCCGGCGCCTTCCGGCCGGGCGTCAATACCGTCGCCCTCGAAGTGGAATCCGGCGTCCCGTTCCTGCTGGACGGCGCGCTGCTCTGCCGGGACGGAACGCACGTCCGCTTCGACAGCGACGCGTCCTGGGTTTCAGGCGCGCCGGCGGCGGGACGCGGCCTGGCCTGGGCGGCGCCGGATGCTTTCTTCGCTGAGGCGTGGAGCGCCGTGCGGGAAGTCGCCGCCGATCAATTCGAAAAATACTGGTTCAACCCGTCTTACAAGGGCGGGATCATGGTGAGCCCGGCGGACGGGCGGCCGCAGCCGGTCTACGGGTGCCGGGAGCCGGTGGCGCTGACGATCGCCGTGCCGGCGCGCGCGGGGGAGAAGCCGGCGGTGCGCTGGACGCTCTATGATGCCATGGGCGACGGTGTGCAGCCCGCCGATCGCCCGGTTCGGGCCGGTCGGCTGGACGTGCGGACGGAGCCCGGGCTGGCCGGCGCGGACCTCACCTTCGCGGCCGGAACGCTGGCATCCAATGTCGCCTACGCGCTCGAGCTGGAGCGCCAGGTGGACGGCGCGCCGGTCGAGACGCGGCGGTTCGAGCTGGCGGTCTGCGGGCCGGTGGTGCTGCCGGAAGTCGCCCAGCCCACGAACTACACGGACGGGATGGATCTGAAGCTGGTCTGGGAAATGGATGCGGCGGGCGAGCCGCCGCCGGATGCCTTCCTCTCGTGCGACGGGAACGCGCGGCCGCGCCCGAGCGCGGTGATCGAGACGCCGCTGGGCCGGTTCCGCCAGCCGTACCCGGAGCGCAACCTCGGGTCGCAGGGCGGCGGGCCCTGCAATTTCATCTCCTACCGGTACCGGATCGAGCATCCGGGCCGGCCGCACGTGGCCCTCGCGGACTACCCGGACGATACGGTGCGAATCCAGGAAATGCGCATCACGGAAGGCGGCGGCATCTTCCGATACGGCATCTTCCATGTCGGCAACGAACTCGGGAACGACACCGTCGTGCTGGGATTCGACAACCCGCTGACGCACACGCTGCGCCAGCATCATTGTCTCTTCTTTCCCGGGCGGACGATGGGCACCGTGACCTTTTTAACGCTGGGCCGGCTGGACTGGGATGCCGCGACGGCGGCGCGGGTGGGCAAGATCCGGATATACGAAATCCTGAACGACGTGCCCGCGCGCCGCATGGCGGATGCGCCCGGCCCGCGCAAGTGGATCGGGCAACTCTCGGAGGCCGGCCCGCGCCAGATCTTCCAAAGCTGTTTCGGCAGCCCGGCGGCCGCCTACCTGCGCCGCCACTTGCTGGCCGGCGAATACCCCGTCTTTTACCGGGACTGGATGGCCGCGGCCATCAACCTGGTCAAGCGGTTGAAGTTCGCGGGCGAAAACGCATATTATTGCGGACACTATATGTATAACCGGGTGCTCTATCCAAGCGCCTTTTCCGATACGACCGCGCTGGACGTGTCCGGGAGCCTGCGCGATTCCGGGGTGTTGCTGGCGCGGATGTTCGCGGAAAACGACTTGGCCTTGTTCAGCGCCCTGCAGATCAACGGCGCCGACCAGATCCCGATGACGGCCGACGATGACGCCGTGGCGGCCGGTTATCCGACCTTCGCCCAGGTGGACCGGCAGGGCGCCCAGGTGACGAGCGCCCTCGGGCAGCCGGCGCCGAACTGGGTCCACCCCGCCGTCCGCGGCTTCTACGAGCAGGTTATCCGGGAAGTGACGGCATTGTACGGGGGCGAACCGGGATGGAAAGGCATCGTGCTCCATCAGAGCGACTTCGTGGGACCCGCCTGGCTGCCCCCTCATCGGGAGCCGGGTGGCGCCAGCTATGACGACTGCTCCCTCGCGCGGTTTGAGGCGGACACGGGCATCCAAGTCCCCGTGTCGGCATCCGATCCGACGCGGTTCGCCAAACGCCATGCCTGGCTGACGGCCCGGGCCGGGCCGCAATGGACCGCCTGGCGCTGTCAGGCGATCCACGAAATCTACCGCTGGACGGCCGCGCACCTCAAGGCGCGCCGCCCGGACCTCGACCTGATCCTCTATCCCTATGCGAGTTACCTGACGCCGCCCTTTGACGAGCCGCCGGAGACGGCCCTGCCGGCGTTGTTCGACTACGGGCGCCGGGGCGGGATGGATCTCGCGCGCATCAAGAACGATCCGGACATGATCCTGGCTGCCAATATGTTTGTTACCCTGGCGGTGGGCGGCGTCGAGACGATCAGCGGCGATTTCGATTCGTGGCTGCGGGGCCAGCATGATCTCGTCGGGCGCGGCCGGTCCCTGGCGCACCGGGAGTCGAGCCTGGCGCCGCTGGCCAACGACGGCCAAAACGGCCTGGCGGTGCGCTACAACTGGTACGAGGCCCAGCCGCGCGGGCCGGACTACTGGCTGTGGACGTTTTCCTCGCCGGAATCCT
>CAZUYI010000027.1:0-1215 GCA_964624095.1 uncultured Verrucomicrobiota bacterium
TCCCCTCGCCGACCCAGACGCGGGAGACCGACTATTTCGGCCTGGTGTCCGGCAAGGACACGGACAAGCTGGCCGCCACCGGGCTGACAGCCGTCAAGGGCGAGCACGTGGACGCGCCGTACCTGAAGGAGTTTCCCGTGTCCGTCGAGTGCAAGCTGCTGCACACGTTCGAGATCGGGCTGCACACGATGTTCGTCGGGGAAATCATGGACGTCAAGGCCGACGCGTCCGCGGGCGACGCCGCGGACGCCTTGAAGGCCATGCTGATCTACGATCCCCGGCATCGGACCTACTACGGGCTGGGCGACGTGCGCGGAAAGGCCGGCACGATCGGCAAGGACGTGCCGAAGCGCGACGCACAGAACGCGCCGTAACCTCCCGGCCTTCTGTTGACGGTCCGCTGGGCCCCGGCTCATGCGCGGCGGAGCCGCCGCGGGTGGATGCCGGCTGACCGGCCGCGCGTCTGCGGCGCGGTGTCGCGCTCCGCCCTGCCCTCCTCGCCGGCGTCAGCGGTTCAGCCACCAGAATCCCGCATTCAAGTAGGTGGCGAACAGGACCCAGGCCGCGTAGGGGACCAGCAGCGCGCCGGCACCCGCGCGCGCCCGCCAGAACCAGGCCACGAGCGCCCCGAGCGTCAGGTCCAGCAGCAGGAGATCGGCCAGCGCCCACGCGGGCGAGCGGAGCCCGAAGAACAGGAACGTCCAGGCCATGTTGGCCGCGAGGTGGACCGCGAGCACGGCCGTCGTCCGCCGCCCGTGCGCCTTCGCGGGTGCCCGGTAATACATCACGATGGCCAGCGCAATCATGATGTAAAGCACCGTCCAGACGGGAGAGAATACCCCGCTCGGGGGCGTGAACGGGGGTTTTCGGAGCGTTGCATACCAGGCGTTCATGGCGCTCCTCCCGAATCGGCCGCGAGGGCGGGCCGATATCCGTTCCTTCCCAACCCCTTCAAGGTTGCGCCGTGCGGCGCACCGTCAGCACGCCCTTGGCCGTGACCGCGCCGAGGACGATCATCCCGCCGATCATCGCCAGGAATCCCGGCCGCTCGCCGAGCGCCAGCAGGACCAAGATCGGGTTCAGGATCGGCTCGAGGGCCGGAATGAGCATGGCTTCCATGGCCGTGACGTGCCGGATCGCCATCGTGTAGAGGACATAGGACAGCCCGAGCTGAAAAACTCCGAGCACGGCCAGCAGCAGGCATCCGAGCGGCAC
>CAZUYI010000027.1:1225-14541 GCA_964624095.1 uncultured Verrucomicrobiota bacterium
CCATGCGCCGACGGAAGGCCGGCGCCCATGAACGGCAGGCAGAGCAGCGCGGTGAGCGCGTTGCCCAGGAAGATGGAGGCGGCAGGCGCGCCGGCCTTCTGCTTGCGGAGCAGCATGGCCAGCCAGCCGAAGGACACGCCCGAGGCGAGCGCCAGGAGATTGCCCCAGAGCCCGCGCGGTGTGAGCTCGTCGAGGAAAAAGAGCGCCGTACCCCCGAGAATCAGTGCGAGGATCGGCCAGTCGAACCAGCGGGCCGATTCCTTGAGAAACCACGGGCTGAAGACGGCGATCCAGATTGGAGCGGTATATTGCAGCAGAATCGCGTTGGCCGCCGTGGTGAGCTTGTTGGCCCACACGAACAGGATCACGGTGGCCGCGTAGGCGCAGGCGCCTCCGACCTGCGCGCCGGACCACGTGATGTGACGCGGCCGGACGAGGCCGAGCAGCACCAGGGCCGCCAGCGCGCTACGCCCGCCCGCGATGGCGGGCGGGCTCCACTCGATGCTCTTGATGAGCAGCCCGCCCAGGCTCCAGAGGACGGCCGTAAAGACCAGCAGGGCCACGGCCCGGCGTTCATACGACATGCAGCTCCGTTCCGCCCTACCCGGGCCGGGCGTCCGTCAGGCGCCCGCGGGCCGGGCTTCGCCGAACAACTCCAACGCCTTGCGGGCGATGTTTTGGCCCAGCTTGACGCAGCGTTCCCGGTACAGGGCGTCGTCCGGCGCCTTGCGGGACACGGCCCCGAAATGGAGGTACGGCAAGCCTTCGGCGATCCCGCCCGAATACACGAGCATGCCGTGGACCAGCAATCCGGCGATGAGGGTCATTTCCGTGAAACTCGCCCCGCCCCCGCCGGGCCAGTTCTGCGACGCAAACACGCCGCCCAGTTTCCCAGCCAGCCCTTTCGGCCCGGTATCCAGGTACTTCTTGATCTGCCAACTGCAGGTCCCCTCGTAGGTCGGCGAGCCGAGGATAACCGCCTTGGACTCCGTGACGTAATTCGAATCCACGGCATCCACCGGCATGCACCGGGCTTCGATGCCGGGCACTTCCGCGCAGCCCTGCCGGACCAGCTCGGCCATGGCTTTCGTATGGCCGGTTTCAGAATGATAAACAATCGCGATCTTCATGGCGCTGTTCTCCTCCTGCGTTACGTGTCTGCTTCGTCGCCCGCCAAGCCGCGGAGCGCCGGGCGGAGGCCGGACGTCAGAGTCCCAACCGGGCGCGCACGGCGGCCTCGCTGAGGCCGGCCACCCGGACGCGCTTGCGCCGGGACGCCGGGCCGCTCACGAGCGTCACCTGCCGGGCCGGCACCTCCAGCAGGCCGGCCAGGAACTCGACGAGCGCCGCGTTGGCCTTGCCGTCGGCCGGCGGCGCCCGCAGCCGGATCTTGACGGC
The DNA here is from genome assembly GCA_964624095.1 of uncultured Verrucomicrobiota bacterium. Classification (GTDB taxonomy): domain Bacteria; phylum Verrucomicrobiota; class Kiritimatiellia; order JAAZAB01; family JAAZAB01; genus CAZEVX01. The sequence goes on from CAZUYI010000027.1 coordinate 2,624, forward strand.
ATCGCCGTGCAAGCCCTGGACGGCGTCCCGCGCGGCGCGCGGGGCGGCCAGCACGTTCAGCAGCACGCCGCCCTCAACCGTACGGATGGCCTGTCCCGTCTGCATGGGGCGCTCCCGGCGCCGCTCCGCCGGACCACCCGGCCGGCGCGGCTTATTCGCGGCATTCCGCCACGACAATCCGCAGTGTAGCCGCCCGGCCGGCTTCCTTCAAGGCGGCTTCGGACTCCCGGCGATTCCCGGGATTCCGCAGGACGCGCACGTGCGCGGCAAAGCCCTCGAGCACCGTCTCGAGCAGCCCGCCGGGAATCCGCTGGCCGCCCGTCGTCCGCGCCTGGCGGTTGTTCAGGATGAGCACCTTGATGGGCGTCCGGCGCCGGACGGCCTCGAGCAATCCGAGTTGGCCGGCCGCCAGGAAGGAAAAATCGCCCGTCACCGCCCACGGGGCATCCAGTCCGGCCAACCGCGCCCCGACGGCCAGGGCCAGGCTGGCGCCCATGCAGGTGCAGACGTCAATGCAGTCATAGGGCGGAAAGGCAAACAGGGTGGATACGCCCGTATCCCCGGCGACAAACGCCCCGCGCACCGCGCGGAACGCGTCGAACAGCGGGCTGTATACCCTCACTGCCGCGGCCCAGGGGCCCGGGAGCGAATCGGGAATCCGGGGCAGCGGCGGGCGGGGCAGCCGGCGCCACAGTCGCCCAGCGCGCTTGGCTTCGAGCACGGCCTGCTGGTAGGCCGCCAGTGGCGGACACAGGATATGCTGCGCCGGGTTGCGGCGCCACGCGCGCCGGCGCGGTGCGCCGGGGCAGGGCGCGTAGAGGCCGCACCCGGCCAGGCGGTCCGACCGGATCCGCACGGCGACCGGCAGTTGCTGCGCCTCGGAGCGGGCAAAGGCCTCGAGCACGGCGCCATAGAAGTCCGCCGGGCGCGGCGCCAGGAAGGGAATCCGGAACCCGCGCAGGATCGGGCCGGCCTCCAGGATGCTGTCCGAATGCGCGCCGCGCGGGTCCTCGAACACCAGCGCCACCAGTCCAGCCGTCGTGCCCGCCACCAGCGAGTCCACGACGGCATTGCCGGCCTTGGCCAGCCCGTGCGCCTTGACCAGCACGGCGGCCCGGCGGCCTGCGAGGGCCGCCCCGTGCGCGACGGCATAGGCCGCTTCCTCGTGGAACGACGGGCATGGGGCCTGCGCCGCCAGCGCGCACCACGCGTCATACACGTCGGTGGCGCCGGCCCCGGGCACACAGGTCACTACCCCCACCCCGGCGTCGCGCAACGCGCGCGCCAGCAGCTCGGCCCGGGTATGCGTCACGGCATGCCTCTCGTTTTTGGCGGCTTGCGCTGGGCGCTTCATGATCGGTCGGCAAGCGCGACACACCAGTCGGCCCACCCCTTACCGAACTCCAGCGCGATTCGCACCACGAGCGTGTCGTCGCGGGCGCTCCGGGCAATCGAGAACCCGCGCGGATCGGCCAGGCGCAGGGATTCGGGAACGTGCAGAAAAACCGACCCGGTCTCCCCGGCGGGCCGCACGGCCCGGCCGCTGAACTGCTTCCGGCCCGGGTCCCAGGCGCACTGCGTCACCTCCATCTCGCCCATGAGCAGGTGCATATCCGTGCCCAGGAGCACGGGCACATGGCGGTCTTCGACCAGCCGGAACACGAGCACCGAGAGCGGCGGCACGACCGCCTCCAGCGCGCCCCGCACCCGCCCGACATAGTCGGCATTCCAGAATTCCCAGACCAGGTAATCGGCGTCGTCCCGCAGCCGGAGCGAGGCCAGCGGCACCGCCATCGGCAACGGCGCGCTGCCCAGGTTGTAGAGCGCCACGACGGAAAACTCGCCCCACGCCGTGCGCACGGATCGCAGGAACACGCGCGGCGGGTCCGGGAAGGCCGCGTCGAACAGGTCCGCCGGGAACGCCACCTCGCGCGGACGCGGCAGCGTCACCTTGATCAGCCGCAGCCGCTCCTCGTCCAGGCGGTCAATGTCGTCGCCGAGCATGGTCGGCCCGCCGCTCAGGGCGTGGACCGCGGCATGGATCCGGGCTTCGTTCAGCGGGATAGGCTTGTCCACCGCGAGCACGTTGCCCGAATCGTTGAGGTAGAGGACCCGGTGCGTGTACCAGGCGCTGGCCTGGTTTTGCAGGGCAATCCCCACCCCGCGTCCATGACCGGGATTGTTGATGACATAACTGGCCGGAGAGTACCGGGTGATATACCGCCCTTCGCCGAAATCGTTGCCCGTGCGCACGCCGTCCACCAGCCCGGCGCAGTGCACCGTGGGGCTCGTGCTGGCCAGCAGGTAGGTATCCGGGCCGGCAGCCTCCCGCACCGCCGCCATGGCGCGGCGCAGCGTCTCGACCCCGGCGATCAGGCTCCGGTCGTAATGCGCGGCCGGCGCTTGGTCCGCGAGCATGCCGGGCCCGAGATAATCGGTCATGAAATAGCGCGCGCCCCAGGCCCGGTAGGTGGCAAACACCGTTTTCAGGAAAGCCAGGGTTTTGGGATGCGTCGGGTCCAGCAGGTACAGGTGCGGGCGCTCTTCCGGCGGCCGGCCCGAATAGTCGCCGTGACTCCAACCCCGGCGGGTCGCGCGTGGCTGGCCCGCCTCGTCTTTCTGAAAGGCGTCGCGGAGTTCCTCGACCACGTCCGCAAGGTCGGCGCTGACATGGAAGTAGCCGGTCCACAGCCCCCACGTCATACCCAGCTCGCGCAGGGTCCGCGCCAGGGCTTCCGGACCGCTTGGGAAATGGGTATAATTCCAGTTCAGCCAGTTGCCGGGCTGCGTGCCCGCCAGGTTGGCAATGCTGATCCAGACGTATGTGACGCCGAAGTCCGCCAGACGCCGGCGCACCGCGCGGACATTGCGCAGCACGACCTCCTCGTACGGGCCCGAGTGGAACCCATCCACCCAGGTGCCTCCCACGAAGCCGATCGGGGCCCGATCCCAGTGCGAGGGCGGCGGCACGCAGCGGGCGGCGGCCAGGCGCGCCCACTGCTCGAGCTGGGCGAACGGGTCCGCGCCAAACGCCAGGCGGAGCGGCTCGGTCTCCGTGGACGCGCCGGGCGCCAGTTCCCAGCCGGCAAAGTCACAGAAGGCCCGTACGTCCATCAAGCCCCCGGACTCGTCGAAGGCATACTCGACGCGCGGATTGACGCGCGTAAAGGTGAGGAACCCGGCCTGGAACGCCTCGCGGCGGGTCCGGTTGAAAAACTGGAGCTTGATCTCGCTGCCCCGCGGCGCGGCGGGATCGGCCAGGCGATGGACAGACCGCGCGTTCTGGCCGGAACCGGGCGCCAGCACGCGGACATCCTCCTGCGCCCCCCAGAGCCCGAGCGGGCCGGGACAGTCGAGCAGGACCGCCTTCCCGAGCGCGATCGGCTTGTCGGAATGGTTGGCCAGGGAGGACCGCAGGATGAACGCACCCTCGCCCGGGTCCGGCTCCGGCTGCAGGATCCAGGTCAGTCCGAGGTCTTTGAAGCGCAGCGTGCAGCCCGGCGGAGTCCCGGGGTAGCCCTCGATGGAGGCGTCCGCCGCCGTCCAGGTCCGGCCGGCCGCCTCGAGGCGCACACTCCATTCGAGCGGCTGGCGGCCGGGCCCCGGCGACCAGGAACACACGCGGTGAATCGGGTCAAGGCTCCTCATGATTTCCCTCCCATCGGGTGTCCGCCCGGCCCGGCGTAGCCCTCACGGCGTCTTGAATGGCCCGAGGCCGACGGTCCAGCGGAGGACGACCGGCTCCCGGCCCGGCCGGTTGGCCGCCGACCATTCCTCCAGCAGGTCGTTGACCTTCTTGCGCAACAGGAGGCTAGTGCGGTGCCGGACCTCGTGGCTTTCCACAATCACATAGATTTTGAATTCCGGCGGCTTCGCCCGTCGGAAGAACAGGAATCCGCCGGATGCCCGGCCCCACCCGGCGCCGCGATCGGCCATCGCCTGGGTCAAAGGCTCCCTGACGGCCTCGAAAATGGCGTCCGCCGCCGCCTGCGCCGCGGCGGGATCGTACGTGAACGCGGCCGCTTCCCGGTCGCCGATCTGGAGGGCGCCCAGCCCTTCGCGCAGCGAGCGGTCGGTCAGGGTCAGCACCACGTCCGCGCCGCTCAACAGCAGGTCATCGCTGAGCCCGCCTTTTTTGTCGCGATCCTCGTCCTGCGCCGTCTCCGGCGGGTCCGTGCCCCGCTCCAGCGCATCGGTCCGGGGCGGCACGGGGTCCGCCGGAACCGATTCCGCGGCTGCGGCGCGGGCCCGTTCCTGCCGCCGCGCATCGTAGAGTTGACGCACCGTCTTCTCGAGCTGGTCCTCGGCGCGGGCCAGCACCCGTGTGTACGGCGAGCCGGCGGGAACCGCCTCCGCCCAGCGCGCCGCCAGCGCGTCGCGCCACTCCCGGATGATCCGATCCACCGGCCGGCCGGACGCCACGTCGCGCTGCAGGGCTTCCGCCTTTTCCCGCTCGAGGTCGCGGATGATCTGCAGTTGGCCGTCCAGCGCGGCGCACGCCGCGCGGACACGCGCGTCCACCCGCGCGACGAGCTGCTCGGCCGACTCGACAATCAGTGCCGGCACGGAAGCCTCGAGTCCCTCCTCCTTTAGCCGCGCCAGGGCCTCGTCCACGGTCCCCGCCCCGCGCGATCCCCGGTCATGCCACCGCGCGACGAGCTCGTCCGGCGCCGCGCGCGCCGGGTTCAGTCCGTCGGCCAGCGGCGCCAGCTGCCGCTCCGCCGCGCGCGCGCGGGCGGCGGGCAGGACGGCCGCCACCGCCGTATCGGCCAGCCGGCGAAACGCGCGCGCGGCCGGGCCGTCGCCGCGGAGCTGCTCCGCGAAATAGGCCGCCCGCGCCGGACCGTCATAGGCGGCGGCCAGCCGGTCCCGCGCCTTGTCCATCGCGACGTCCACCAGCCGCTCCGCGCTTTCCGCCGCCCGGTGATGCCGGACCGGGTCTCGCACCATCTCCTCGACGGCGTCGTCCTCCGCAAGACGCACGGCCTGGCTCCGCCCGACGAATTCAACCAGTCGCTCCTGCTCGATCCGCCGGGCTTCGAACCCGGCCCGGCGGAGAGCGGCGGAAAAGGCCGGATAGACCGGCGCCACGGAGCCGGCGGCCTCGGCTTCGCGGCGCGCCGCGCCCGCCGCCCGCTCGACCGCGGCGCGCAGGACCGGCTCGATCCGGTCCGCCGCGCGGGCGTCCCCGGGCAGGTCCGCCCCGGCGAGCGCGTTCGTCTGGCGGGCATACTGCCGCGCCGCCTCGGCGGCCGCGGCCCGGCCCGCGTCGTCGAGCCGGCGCGCCACTTCGTCGAACAGCGCACCGGCCGGCCGGGCCAGTTGGGCGGTGATCCAGGCCGACAGGGACGCCTCGGCGTTCGGAGCGGGCTCGCCGGCCTCGTTGACGAGCGCGGTCCACTGCGCGTCCACCGCGCCGGGCTCGGGATAGCGGATGGCCCGTTCCGCCTCGCGCTGTTGAATGGACACCGCGCGGGTCCGCGCGTCGGCAAAGAGCCGGTCATACCGGTTGGACAGGAACGCGTCCGCGGATGCCGCGGTCAGCCGGTCCCAGTCCGCGCCGAGCACGCCCAGGACGTCGCCGGGGCGAACCGGGAGCGGCGACTGTTCCTGGGCGGCGCGCACGGCATTGGTCAGCGCCGCGCCGAGCCCGGCCCGCCACAGCTCGCGCGCGACCCCGCGCGCCCGGGTCTTCGCGGCGTCGGCCCGGCGAAAGGCGCCGGGCTCGGCCAGCATGCGCCGGGCGAGCGCCTCCGTGAGGCGCGCGGACTCTTCGTCCAGCCCATCCGCGCCGGCGCGCAGCGCATCGAGCACCCGGCTGGCCGCCGCCCGCACGGCCAGTTGCTCCTTGGCCCGCTGCTTGGGCGTGGGAGCGTCGGGCCCCGCCAAGGCCGCCGCCGCGAGGCCCAGCGCCAGGCCCAGCGCGGCCGGCCGGCGGAGCGGCGCGGGCGCCGGACCGGATCGTGCGTCAGTATTCATGAGCCACCGCGGGCAGGAGCGGGTACCCGCGCGCGTCGAACGCGGCCGCGAGCTTCTTCATCTGGGCCGGCAGGCTGGCGTCGCTGACGGACGCTTCGAGCGGCAAGCTGCGGGCCGCGTGCGCGACGGCGCTCCACTGCAGATTTTCGACGTGCGCGCTCCACTGGCGCCCGCGCTCCTCGATGATGCGGAGCGCAAAGGCGCGCCGCTCGGGCGTAATGCGGAATTCCGGCGGCACGGCGTCGGGATCCGGCACGGCCACGCCGGACTGCGGATCGTACAACTGCACCAGATAGGCAAACCGGGTGTCCGCCTCAGGCTCGCCTGCGTCGGGCTGGTAGCGCAGGGCCTGCGCGTACAGGGCGCGGGCAAAGCCCGGCAAGTCGGCGAGCGCGCGCCCGGCCTGGCAGAGCTGCTGGAACCGCGCGTCGCCCGGCCAGGCCCCGTTCCACAGGATACGTTCGGCATCGGGCAGCGCGGCCAGGCCGGACTCGCGCTCCCACCGCCCGAGCACGGCGTCCACGCGCAGGATGAGCTGCTGTTTCCAGAGGTCGAGGATCACCGGGCCGCGGTCCCGGCCGGCGAGGCTCAGGCCGATCATCATCAGCCGCGTGGCGAGCGCCAGGATAAGCACGAGCGGCAGGGAGATCTGCACGAGTACGTCGTTCGGGCTGAACGAGAAAAATTTCGAGGCCGACCGGTTGGCCAGCGCGTCGAGCTGCGCGAACTGGCGGCGTTCCTCCGAAGGCGTCGTCATTTGATGAATTCCGCCAGGGCCCGCGCCAGCGCGTTGCGCCCGGCGTGGCGCTCTTCCGCCAGGGCCCGCGCCATGGCCGCCAGATCGTCCAGGCGGGCCTCGAGGGCCGCCTGCCGGCGCTCAGCGGCAGCGGACAGGGCCCCGAGCGACTCGGCGCCCCGGGCGCCGGCCTCCGCCGCGCGCTCGAGCAGCGGACGGGCGGCCGCCCCCTGCGCCGCCCGCTCGCGCAGCAGCGCCTCGATCGTCTCCAGCCTCCGGAGCTGGGCGACGCCTTCCGCCTGCGCGGCGGACAACGCCTCGAGGGTTTCGAGGACGCGGCCGCAGGTCGCATTCAAGCCCTGAATCACCGCTTCCAGAGCCTCCAGCCGCCCGGCCAGGCCCGGCCCGGCGCCGGCGCCCAGCAGGGCGGTCAGGCCGCGGCTGGCCTCGCCCAGTCCGACCAGGTCGTGGGTCAACTGCTCGATCGTTTCCGAGAGGGTCCGCCGGCTCTCTTCTTCTTCCAACCCGATCAAGCGGCGAAAGAGCCATGGGATCGGCCGGGCGGCGAAAAACGCCGCAATGATCCCGACAAGCGAACTCAGGATGGCCGTCGCGGTGCCGCCCATCAGGCGATCGAGCGCGGTCTGAATGGGTTCCGCGGAGGGCGCGGCGCCGGCGAGCGCGGCGACGCCGCTGACCCGCAGCCCGATCCACAGGCCATACAGCGTTCCGACCAGTCCGAGCATCACGAGGAAGAAGGCAAAATGGGCCGGATACGGGACCGCCGCCAGGTTGCGCAGGAACGCTCGATCGCCCGCGGGCCGGCCCAGCACACGCAGTCCCTGCACGAGCGGGAAGGCCAGCATCAGCACGGGCACGGCCGTGCTGATGGTGCTCAAGTCGAGCGACACGGCCGCGAGCCAACCAAAGAGGGGCGCCGGCAGATACGTTTCAAGCCACAGGGCGCCGGGCACGAACACACCCAGGGCCCGTTCCAGGTTCACCGCAAACGCCGCCAGGCATGCCGGGAGCAGGAGCAGACACGCCCAGCACAGCAATTTCAATCCGCGCCGTGACGGTTCAGAAGGATGCATGGAACCTCGCCGCCGAACGGGGGCAGTATCCACCGGGCGGCGCGCCGAGTAAAGCGAATTTGCACCTGCTCCGGCATTCGGAATTCAGAATGTGGTCGCGAATGAGCGGGCCGCTTGCCAACAAACCGGGAGCATCGGCCGCGGCCGGCCTACCGCGACGCGGCGGCCAGCGCGAGCGCCAGGCCCGCCAGCACGATCCCCGCCCCCAGGTTCATCATCCGCCGGGCGCGCGGCGTGCGGCCGAACCACGGGCCCAGCGTGCCCGCCGCCACCGCCACGCTCCCAAAGACCAGGAGCGTGGCCAGGATAAACAGGATGCCCAGCAGCAACACCTGCGGGGCAACCGGCCCCCGACCCGGATCCGCGAAGGACGGCAGAAACGCCAGGAAAAAGATGGATACCTTCGGATTCGTCAGGTTCATGATGATGCCGCGCGCGTACAAGCGCCCGGCGCCAAGCGGCGGGCCCGGGCTCTTGTCGAGCGACTCCGCCGAGGCCCGGAACGCGCGCCAGGCGAGCCAGGCCAGGTAGCCGGCGCCCGCGACCTTGAGGGCCGTAAAGGCCGCGGCCGACGTCTGGACAATGACCGCCACGCCCAGCGCCACTGCCCCCGTATGCCCGACGAGCCCGGTGCACAGCCCGAGCGTAACCATGAACCCGGCGCGCCGCCCGTAGAGGGCGGACTGCGCGAGCACGAACAGGTTGTCAGGCCCCGGCGCCAGGGCCAGCAGGACGGAGGCCGTGAAAAACGCGAGCGCGGTTCCAGGCGTCGGCATCCGCCCTCCCGTACGAGGTTGACCAGCCCGCCGTCCGCCTTCTTCCCGGCGCGGGCACCCGGGGACGCCGCCGGGCAGCGCGCCACGGCCACGATCCCATGTCACTCACAGGCCGATGGCATCGGCCACGCTGCGCATGCCGGCAATGACGTCGGCGATGAGCGCGTCGAGCTCGACGCCCAGGCGCTGGGCGCCGCGCTCGATCAGGGCGCGGTCGGCGCCGGCGGCAAAGCTGGCCTGCTTCCATTTCTTGCGGACCGACCTGGGCTCGAGGTCCCGGACGCTTTTCGATGGACGCACGAGGGCGCAGGCGGCGACGAGCCCGACCAGCTCGTCCACCGCGTAGAGGGTTTTCTCGAGGTCCGACTGAGGCTCGGCATCGCTGCAAATGCCCCAGCCGTGCGAGACCGCGGCGCGGATCGTCGCCTCCGGCCAGCCCCGCTCTTCGAGGATAGTCCGGGTCTTCGTGCAATGCTCCGCGGGGAACCGCTCGTAGTCGAGGTCGTGGACCAGGCCGACGATCCCCCACATGTCCGGGTCCTGGCCGGCCTTGAGCGCCATGTGCCGCATGACGCCTTCCACCGCCAGGGCATGCTTGAGCAAGGACTCGCTCGACGTGTATTCCTTCAGTAGCGCCAGGGCTTCGTCGCGGGTCGGCGTATGGGTATTCATGGGTGCCATCCTCCCGGTGTCAGGTTTTACTCGGCCGCGCCGCCCGGTCAGGGGCGGAAGGGGAACGGCCCGCTCCGCACATACCCGGCGCTCGACGGCCACAGGATCCACGCCCCGGCCGACGGCCGGAAGACGGCCGGGTCCGCCTTGCCGTCCCCGTCGAAATCGCCAGCCACGGGCAGGTCGCCCGCCGCGCCAAACGCATACGGGCCCGCCCGCTCATAGAACCGGCTCGACAGCCACAGGCGCCAGGCGCCGTCCTGCACGCCGGCCAGGTCGGCCAGCCGGTCGCCGTCGAAATCGCCGGCCACCGGGACGGCGTCCGAGAGGGGGAGCGCCAGGGGCAGCGACCGCCGGAATCCGACCGACGACATCCACATGTGCCAGTCGTTGCCGGCGACCAGGGTGGGATCGGCCAGGCCGTCCCCATCCACATCCGGCGCCAGCGCGCTCGCCCGGCCGAGGTTCAAGGCCACGGGGCCGAGCTGGCGGTACCAGTCGCGCGAGCGCCAGATCCGCCACGCGCCCGAGAGCGTGTCCACGGCCGCCGGATCGGCCAGGCCGTCCCCGTCGAAATCGCCGGCCACGGCCGAGGCGCCGGGCGGGCTGATCAGCGCCGGGCGCAGGCGCCGGTATCCCGCGCCCGAGAGCCAGACGAACCACTGCCCGTTGGACACGATCGCCGGGTCCGCCCTGCCGTCCCCGTCGAAATCGGCTGCCAGCGGATGCAGGGGGCTGCGCCGGCCGCGCGCCGCCGCGCTGGCGGCGCTCGAGCCGGCCGCGTTATGGGACGTCACCCGGTACCAGTAGGGTACTCCGGGCTTGACCGCCCAATCCCGCCAGGCGGTGATGCCGGCGCCCACGGACGCCACGGGGACGGCGCCCTCGGGGCCCGGTCCGGTCGTGCGCCAGACGACATAGCCGTCGGCGTGGTCAACCGGCCACCAGGCCACGCGGACGTGGTCCACGTGCGTGCCGTTGCCGGCCGTCACGCGCAGGGGCGGCGCGGGCCGGTCGGACAGCGCGTCATCGAGCCGGGCCACGAACGCATCCCCGTAGTGCATCACGGTCGGGAGGTGATAGACAGGGCCGGCCGCGCCCGGCGAGGTCGGGAAATCGCGCGACTCCGTGTACCCGGCCACCCACGGCTGGCCGGCGGGATCCAGCGCGATCGCATGGGCCCTATCGTCCCAGGCGCCGCCCAGGAGCGTGGACGCGGTCACGCGTTGCAGCGAGGCGTCGAGCCGGGCCACGAAGGCGTCCGTGCCGCGCCGGGTTCGGCCATAGGCGTGGGGCGACGTCGGGAAGTTCGACGAGTCCGTGTAGCCGGCCGCCCAGAACGATCCGTCCGGCCCGCGGGCCATGCCTTCCAGAAAATCGTAGCCAGTCCCGCCCAGGTACGTGGCCGCCTCGAGCGCGGTCAGCCCCGGGTTGAAGGCGCAGAGGAACGCGTCATTCGTGCCGCCGCCGAACGCCGGCTGTACGGCCAGGGGGGTGACGGGGAAATTGGGCGAGAAGGTGTGCCCGCCCACGCGGACGAGCGTGTCCGAAATGACCGTCATGGGCCAATCCTCGCCCGCGCCGCCGAGATAGGTGGACGCCAGCAGGTTCGACAGGCCCGGATCGAAGGCGGCGACAAACCCGTCCAACTCGCCGCCGCCATACACGCTGCAGTACGACGCATGGGGGATTGGGAACCCGCCGCCGGTAATGCCGGCGACAACCACGCGGCCCGCGGCCTCCACCTCGACGTCGTTGATGCGGTCGTACGCGTTCCCGCCCAGGTACGTGGCCGCCAGGAGCCGATCCAGGTCCGGGCTGAATCGGACCAGGTAGCCGTCGGCCCATCCCTCGAGCCGCGCCTGGAACGCGCCGGGCGCCAGGGGCGCGTTCGTGGAGCGGGTCACCCCGGCGACGTAGACGGCCCCGGCCCCGTCAAATGCCACGGCATAGGCGTCCTCTGTCTCGTCTCCGCCCAGGACCGTCGAGGCCAGCAGCCGGGTCAGCCCGGCGTCGAGCACGGCCACGAAGAGGTCGTTCGTGTCCACGCTGCCCGGGGCGCGCTGGAACGCGCGGGGCGTCACGGGAAAATTGGACGAGGACGTCGAGCCCGCGATGGCCACGCGCCCGGCCGGCCCGAGCGCCAGGGCATAGGCGGCCTGCACCTGCGAGCCGCCCAGGAACGTGGATGCCAGCAGGTTCGTCAGGGCCGGATCGAACAGCGCCACGAAGGCATCGGTGCCGCGCAGGCCACGCTGCACGACGCCGGGCGTGGTCGGGAAGTCGGGCGAGGCGGTAAAGCCCGCCACGTAGACGTGCCCCGCGCCGTCCACGGCCAGCGCCTGCGCCTGGTCCCACTGGTAGCCGCCCAGGTAGGTGCCTGCCAGCAGGGGATCAATGACGAGCGGGCGCCCGGCGTCATAGGCGCCCAGGGTGAATCCGCAGCGGCGCCCGTCGGCCCAGTACCGGACCGGCACTGGCTCCGGGCCGTGCGGCCCGTCCTGGAAGGCGACCGGCGCGCTGAAGCGCGCCTCGCCGAGGGGCGTGACCGCCACCAGCGCGCCGGACGCGTCCACGCGCAGGCGCTCGGCGCCCTCGAACTCCGCCACGATGGCGCGCGGATCGGCGCCCGGGGCCAGCGTGAATACCTTTTCCACTGTG
>CAZUYI010000028.1:0-14471 GCA_964624095.1 uncultured Verrucomicrobiota bacterium
GGTCCCGGCCCGGCGCGGCCAGGTCGTACGCGTCCATGGCCTCGGTGATGTGCAGGTAGGAGTTGGCGTCGAACCGGTGCACGAAGGTTTCGCCCTGGTGATCGAGGTAGCTCTCCACCTGGAACGGCGTGGTGAACCGGGGCAGCGGCGCGGCGACCGGCTTCTTGTCGCGCCCGAACTTGCGCTTCATGTTCTCGGAGGACAGGTAGGTGATGTGCCCGATCATGCGGGCCTGGGCCAGGCCCTGGGCCGGCGCGGCCTCGCGGCCGTAGTAGTCCCCGCCCGCCCAGGCGGGGTCGGCCAGGATGGCGTTCCGGCCCACGATGTCGAAGGCCAGCGCCTGGGCCGAGAGGCTCATGGCCGAGGCGATGCAGATGCAGCGGTCCGCGGCGCCCGGGTAGCGCCGGGTCCATTCGAGGGCCTGCATCCCGCCGAACGAGCCCCCGACCACCGCCGCCAGGCGCCGGATGCCGAGGTGCTCCAGCAGCCGGTGCTGCACGTCCACGATGTCGCCCGTGGTGATGGAGGGAAAGGACGAGCCGTAGGGCCGGCCCGTGCGGGGATCCGTTGAAGACGGCCCCGTGGTGCCCATGCAGCCGCCCAGGATGTTCGAGCAGATCACGTGGAACCGGGTCGTGTCCAGGCCCTTGCCCGGTCCCACCATCGCGTCCCACCAGCCGGGCTTGGCGTCGCCGGGCGCGTGGCAGCCCGCCGCGTGGGCGTCGCCGGTCAGCGCGTGGCAGATGTACACCGTGTTATCGCCGTTTGGCGCGCGCGTCCCGTAGCTCTCGTAGGCTACGTGCAGCTCGGGCAGCACCCCGCCCTGTTCCAGCACCAGGCCGCCCGGCGGCAGCGGAATCCGCGCCACCTGCGTCTGGACCAGGCCCACGCTGTCCGCGGGCATGACGGAACCATTCATGGCATTCCAACGGCGACGGCATGGATAGGGAGCGGACCGCTCGCGGCATCCACGATTCTTTACGGCAGGAGCGCCGCGGAATCAAGCGCTATCTGCTCGCCCGCAAGGCCTCCGTTTTTCCATTTGCGCCGGACGGACGGCGTGCGGTAGGATTGGATGTCGGGCAACAAGGGGTGTTAGCAGGCCGCCCTACCGGGGTCTGCGTTCGAATGGAACCTTACGCACAGACGACGGCCGCCGCCCCGCGGGTGCTGGTGGTCAAATTGAGCTCGTTGGGCGACTTGTTTCACGCGTTGCCGGCCGTCCATTGCCTGAAGGCCGGCTGGCAGGCCACGATCGAGTGGGCCGTGCACCCCGCGTACCGCGAGTTGGTCGAGTGCTTTACCGAGGTCAGCCGCGTGCTGCCGATCGAACGCCGCGCCACGCCGCGCGCGCTGATCCGCTCGGCGCGGGCGCTGTGGGCCCGGCCCTACGACCTGGTGCTCGACCTGCAAGGCATTCTCAAAAGCGCGGTCGCGGCGCGCGCCGCCCGCGCCGCCCGCCGGATCGGGCCGTCCTTCCACCGGGAGGGCTCGTGCTGCCTGTACCATGCCGTGGCCGGGCCCCGCCGCAGGGACCGGCATGCCGTCGAGGAAATCCTCGACACGGTGCGCTTTTTGGGCCTGCCCGTGCTGGAGCCGGCGTTCCCCGTCGCGTTTCCCGCCGAGCCGGTGACGGCGCCGCATCCCCGCGTGGCGCTGCTGCCGTTCTCGCGCTGGCCAAGCAAGAATTGGCCCATCGCCCACGCGACGCGCGTCGCACGCGACCTGCGCCGGCAGACCGGCGCCTCGATCTTCCTCGTCGGCGGGCCGGATGACCGCGCCGCCAGCGCCGCCCTGGCGGCGGGCATCGGGGAGGGCGTCGTCAACCTGGCGGGGGTCCTGTCGCTTCCCCGGCTGGGCGGCCTGCTGCAGGCCATGGACCTGGCGATTGCCGCCGACACCGGCCCGATGCACATGGCCGCCTGCGTCGGCACGCCGGTGCTCGCGTTGTTCGGGCCAACCGACCCACGCCGCACCGGACCGTATGGGACCAGGCACCGGGTGCTCCAGGCCGGCTTGTCCTGTCAGCCCTGTTTCGACCGGCGCTGCCGCCGCGGGGCCCCGTCCTGCCTGGCGTCCATCAGGCCGGAGACGGTGGCCGAGCTCGCGCGGCAGATGCTGCAGGACGCCGCCGCGGGGCGGGCGCCTGCCGGGAAGGACGCCACCGCATGAAGAATCCCGCGCCCATCCTGTTACGTATCGGGGCGCTGTGGCTCGGCGCCTGGCTGTCGGCGCCCGGGACGAACCTCGAGCTGGAAGCGCTCGTGGCCGAAGCCCTGGCCCGCAACCCGGTCGTCCAGGCGGCCCGTTTCGACGTGGAGCGCGCCCAGGCCGAGCGCGACGAATTGCGCGGCTTTTTCGATCCCCAGCTTCAGGCCGAAGCGGCCCGGACCGAGCCGCATGCCGGCGCCGACGACACCCGGGTCCGGGCCGGCCTCGATGCCGCCGTGCGGCCCGGCGCGTACCTGGGCGCGCGGTTGGAAGAAGGCTACGTGGGCGGTCAGACAGGCACGGTCTGGGACAGCTATTCCCACCTGTGGCAAACCGCGGCCGAGCTGACCCTCGAGGTGCCGCTGCACCGAGACCGCCGGTTCCGCCAGTGGGCCCTGTCCGACGAGCGCGCCGTGAAACGACGGCGCCAGGCGCTGAACCGGTGGCGGGCGGCCTGCCAGGACTGCCGCCATGCCGTCGAGCAGAGCTACCTTGACGTGCTGGAGGCCGAGTCGCAGCGCCAGGTATCCGAGCTGGCCCTCGCGCGCGTCGAGAAGCTGCTCGGCGAGGCCCGGGAACTGGTGCGGCTGAAGATCGTGCCCGAATACCAGCTCTTTACGGCCCGCGCGGAGGTAACCCTGCGGCGCGAGGCCCTCGAGGGCAGCCGGCAGGACTGCCGGGCGGCCCGGATCCGGTTGAACGAGCTGCTCGCCGCGCCCGCCGGGGCGCCCCCGCGGGCGGTCCTGGCCTCGTATGAACGGCTGATCCTGTGGGCCGAATCCGTTAACCTGCCCCTGGCCTACGCCGAGCGGAAGGCCTTCGCCGCCCGGGGCGATTACAACGAGCTGCTCGACGCCATCGAGGTCGTCGACACCGAGCGCGCCCTGCAGCGGGACAATCTTAAGTCCGATTTTTCCCTCGATCTCGCGGCGGGCGTCCGGGGCGAAGATCCCGATTCGCCCCTCGGGACGGACCGCATTCTGACCGACGAGACCCTGTCCACCCGCATCGGCCTCACCTGGAAGCGGCCCTGGGGCTACCAGACCGAAACCGCGCGCCTGCGCGCCCTCGATGCCACCGTCGGCGAGCGGCGCGAGCAGTTGCGCGAGGCCGAACTCCGGATTGCCTCGGCCCTGCGCTCCTACCACCAGCAATTCCTGGTGGCCCAGGATCGCCTGTCCATCGTCGGGGAGGCGATCGGTTCCTCGCGCCAGGCCCTGGAAGCCGAAAACGAACGCTTCTGCCTCGGCGAAGGGCGCAGCCGCAACGTGCTGGACGCCCAAAAAGACTTGACGGACGCCCAGAAACGGCAAATAGTTATTGCCGTTGAACTATTGCGGTCGTATTCACACTTTCTGTATTCGGCGGGATATGCCGCCGACGATGCGGAGTGGTAGCCGCCCGGTCGGTTCGGCACGCGTTTTCCCACGCCGCGGATGAGCGCCGGGGGCACCGTGTGCCGACGCGGCGCGGAAGGCGGGGAAGTCATGCGTACGCTGAAGGAAATGCTGGGAATCGGTTCGCCGCCCGACGAGGAAGCCGCGCCGGACACTCTGGAGCAGAGCGTTCTGCCGGACCACCAGCGGGACCGGCTCGAGCGCGACATCATCATCCTGGAGGACGAGTACGGCGAGAAGGAGAAGCGGCTTCAGCGCGAGGCCGAGAAGCAGGCCCAGGACGCCGCCGAGGACTCGCTCAAGGACCTGCATATCATCCGGCTCGGCGTCTGCCCGAAGTGCGGCGAGCATCTCAGCGAGCACCTCTTCGCCACCATCTGCGAGGCCTGCGGCTGGAACACGTTCGAGGTGCCCCAGCGCAGCCCGGTCCGCGTGCACCTGCGGGAACGGGCCGAGCCGCTCGAAGGCCAGCGCTGCTACATCTTGCCCTCCGGCGATGTGCTCCTGATCCGCGACGACGTCGTCGTTGCCAAGGTCGCCAAGATCTACGTGGGCTGGATCGAGTATCTCTGGTCGCCGGAGGAAATCGCCCAGCGCTACAAGCAGGTCGTGGACCGGCTCAAGCTCACCTGCGGCTGGTGCAACGGCCCGGCCGATCCGAACCAGGACGGGTTCAGCCTGGTCCAGGTCGCCTTCGGGTCCAGCCAGGAGCGCCACGTGTTCTGCTCCAAGGAATGCTACGAGGCGTTCCGCAAGCTGTACCCCTCGCGCGTGCACCGGAACTGCTACGAAACCAAGTGCTCGGAATGCAACCTGTGCGTCAAGCGGTACGATGACGAGAGCGACAGCATCCGCATGATCGCCAAGGACTTCCTGAAGCTGAAAAATCTGAAGAAATGACATGGGCAGCATCCAGAAGACCGCCGCCTCCCGCCTGCCAATGACCTCGCTCGAGCGGCGCCTGAAACGGCGCCGGCTGCTGGTCGTGGGGCTGTCGAGCGTGTTTGTGCTGCTGCTGGCCGGGTTCCTGATCCGCGTGCCCCAATATGTGCCGGCCAGCGGCTTCGTGACCACCGAGCAGTACGCCGAGGTGCGCGCGCCGGTGGTGGGGATCGTGTCGGCGATCAAGGTCCACACGGGGGCTCAGGTCAAGCAGGGCGACTTGCTCGTGCAGTTGGGCGCGGAGGAGGAGCAGGCGACGCTCGAAGAGGCGCTGAGCCAGGTGGAGAAAGCGGACGCCGAGCTCCGGCGCGGCGAGGCCGAGATGGTGGAGCAGAAGCGCCGGCTGGAGGAGGACGTGGCGGTCGCCCGGCTGCGCCACCAGAACGCGGTCAGCCGGCTGGCCCGCACGCGCGAGGGGATGAGCCGCGGCCTGGTGGCCGGCAGCGTGCTCGAGGACGACCAGCTCAAGGAGCAACTGGCGCGGGCCGAGCTCGACTCCCTGCTGGCCCGCGACCTGAGCCTGTTCGACAAGCAGCTCACCGTGCTGCGCCAGGAGCTGGCCGCGCGGCGCGACGTGGCCGCCCGCATGGAAGCCGCCGTGCGCGCCCGGGAGATCCGCGCGCCGATTGACGGCCAGGTGGTACGCTACGAATTCGTGGTCGGCGAGCTCGTCCGTCCGGAAACGCTGCTCTACGAAATTTTCGGGGGCGACAAGCAGATCCTTAAGCTCCGCATTTCCGAGCGGCATGCCCTGCGGGTGGCGCCGGGCAACGCCTATTACGCGTGGCTGGCGTCTTACCGCGGCCTGCAGCGCGTGCGGTTCCGGGGCGCCGTCGAAACCCTGCGCAACGTGATCCAGTCGGACGGGCAGGGCAATTACCGCGTCGCCTTCTGCACCTTCGATGCCAAGGGCTACATCGTTCCGCCCGGCACGACGGCCGAGGCCATGATCCACTACGGGAAAACCTGCCTCTGGTTTTACCTGCTGGGACTGGATTGAGACGGCCGGCCTCCGCCGCCCGACCCGGCCTTGACGCCCCATGACCACGGCGCCGCCATCCAAGCTGGGCATTGTGTGGGGATTCCTCAAGCCCTATCGCCGGGCCATGCTCTGGCTGCTCGCCCTCACGGCCTTTCTCTCGGTCCTGACCATGACCTCGCCCCTGGTCACCCGGGCGTTCATTGACCAGGTCGTCGTCCAAGGCCGGAAAGACCTCATCCTTCCCCTCAGCGTGTGGCGGTTTGCCCTGGTCGCCCTGATCCCCCTGTTCGCCTTCGTCCAGACGCAGGGCATCGCGTGGGTGGGCCAGCATTTCGTGTTCGATTTGCGCAACGCGCTCTACCGCCATACGCTCGGCCTCTCGCTGCGGTTCTTCGGCCTGCATAGCACCGGCATGCTCGTCAACCGGCTCATGGGCGATACCGGCAGCGTGGCCCACATGCTCTCCGCCCAGACGATCAGCCTGGTCTCCGACCTCGTGTGCGCCACGTTCGCCGTCACGGCCACCTTTGCCCTGAACTGGCGCATGGCCCTGGTGGTGGTCCTGCTCGTGGCCGGGTTCCTCGTCAATTACCGGCTCAATATCGGTCAGCTCGTGGCCGTCTCGCGGAGTTACCGGCGCTCCTACGATCGCCTGTCCGGCGGCGTCCAGAACCGGCTCGTCGCCAGCCTGGCGGTCAAGTCCTTCGGCACGGAAGCCCGGGAACAGGATGTCTTCCAGGACCAGTCGGCGGTCAGCATGGACCTCATGCAGGAGGCCGGCTTCACGAACTCACGGTTCTGGCAGAACTCGGCCTTGCTCCAGAACATGGGGCGGGCCCTCATTTTCTTCCTCGGCTGCGCCCTGGTGCTCCGTGGCGACATGACCTACGGCGACGTGACGGCCTTCGCAACCTATGCGCTCCAGATGCTCTGGCCGGCCGTGCGGCTCTCCGAGCTGGCGCGGCAGCTCCAGGACGTGCGCATCTCCATCGAACGCATCCTCGAGATTTACGGCGAACAGCCCGAGGTGATATCGCCCGCCCGCCCGGAGCCGGCCCCCGCCCGCCTGCGCGGCGAGGTGGACTTCGACCGCGTCACCTTCGCCTACCAGCCCGGCCGGCCGGTGATCCGCGACTTCTCCCTGCGCGTGCGCGCGGGCGAAACGGTGGCGCTGGTCGGCCCCACGGGCTGCGGCAAGAGCACGCTGCTCCTGCTCATGATGCGGTTTTACGACGTGACCGGCGGACGTCTGCTCCTCGACGGGCGCGCGGTTGACGCCTTCGACGTGAAAGCCCTGCGCACGCAGTTCGGGATCGTGCTGCAGGATCCGCTCCTGTTCCATGTCAGCGTGGCCGACAACATCCGCTATGCCCGGCCCGACGCGTCGGCGGAAGAGATCGAAATGGCCGCGCGGGTGGCGGAAATCCACGACTTCATCCAGACGCTGCCACAGCGCTACGAGACGGTCATGGGCTCGGAAGGGCTGCAGCTCTCCGTGGGTCAGAAGCAGCGCCTGACCATCGCCCGCGCCGTGCTGGCCGACCCCGCCATCCTGATCATGGACGAGGCCACCAGCGCCCTGGACAGCGAGTCCGAGCAGGCCATCCAGCGCGCCCTGCAGCGGGTGCTCGAAGACCGCACCTCCTTCATCGTGGCCCACCGCCTGAGCACGATCCGCAACGCGCACCGCATCGTGCTGATGCAGGCGGGCCGCATCCTGGAAGTGGGCAACCACGCGGAGCTCATGGCCAGGCCGGACGGGCGGTACCGCGCCCTCTATACCCGGCATATCGGCAAGGGCGTGATCGAGGACGACAAGGCGTGAAGAGCCACCACCGCAACTATGCCTATCGGCCGCCCTACCGGCCCCGCGACCGGACGGTCGGGCCGTCCTCCCTGCTCTGGCGCTTCATGCGCGACTACCTCGCCCCCTTCCGCGGCCGGATCGCGCTCTGCGCCCTGCTGGCCGCCCTCGACTACGCAGGCGCCTTCTACCTGCTGGCCTATTACACCAAGGTGGTCGTGGACGACGTGCTCGTCGTGCGCTCGACGGGAGCCGAGCCGGCCCCGCCGGCCGCCGGCCGCGCCCGGGATACCGGCCGGTCCGAGCCGCCCGGCTCCCGCCTGTCGGACGACCGCCGGTCCCCGGCCGATTCGCGCCCGCAGGCAGGGATCGACCGGCGCCTGGACCGCGGCGTGGCCATCAGCGCCCGGCCGCCCGACGCCGGGCGCCGGCTGGCGGTCGTCTTCGTGCTGTACATGGCCACCCTGCTGGCCAGCAACCTGAGCTCCCGGTATTCCGCCCGCCAGCGCATCCGGATCAGCCAGGCCATGACCGCCCGGCTCCGCGAGGATATGCACGCCAAGGTGCTCGACCTCTCGCTGAGCGCCCAGTCGGTCCATACCCCCGGCCGGCTCATGGCCCGTATCCTGTCCGACGTGAGCATGGTGTCCGAGCAGCTCCTGACGCTGATCATCAACGTCAGCTCCCAGGTCACCATCGTGCTGTTCGGGTTCGGCATGCTGTTCGCGATCCACTGGCGCATGGCGCTCATCGTGCTGGCCTGTCTCCCGTTCTACGTGCTGATCTACAAGATGGCCCGGCCGCACCTCCGCCAGGCGCACCGCGAGCTCAGCCATACCAATGCCTGCCTCTACGGACTGGTCTCCCAGAAGCTCGATGCGGTCAAGATGGTCCAGGCCTGCAACCGGGAAGCCAAGGAATACCTGGTCTTCCACCGCCTCGCCGCCTGCTACCTCCGCGACACGCTGCTCCAGAACCGCATCAGCGGCGCCAGCAATCATACCGCGGAACTGCTCAGCGGCGTCGCCAGCACCGGCGTGCTGTTCCTCTACGGCATCGGCCAGGTGCTCCGCGGCACGATCTCGCTCGGCCAGATGATGTATGCCTGGAACGCCGCCGCCGCCCTCTTCTCACCCGTCCTGAGCCTCAGCCAGCTCAATGTCACGGTCACCCAGCTGCTCGTGAGCCTGAACCGGCTGGCCGAGATCCTCGATGAGCCGGTCCGGATCCGCGACGCGCCCGACGCGGTGGACCTGTCCGCGCCCCTCCGGCGCGGCATCAGCCTCAGCCATGTCTGGTTCAGCTACGCGGCGGAGGGCCCGCCTGTGTTCCGCGACCTCTCGCTCGAGGTGCCCGCCGGACGCTGGATCGGCATCATGGGCGCCAGCGGCGCCGGCAAGACCACCCTGCTCCATCTCCTGGCCCGGCTCATCGAGCCCGACGAGGGCGCCATCCTGTATGACGGACTGCCGCTCGACCGCATCCGGCTGGCGTCGCTGCGGAAACACCTGGCCCTGGTCCCGCAGGAAGCCCAGATCCTCAGCGGGACCGTGCGCGACAACATCTGCTACGGACGCCCGGACGCCGAACCCCGCGAGATCATCGCCGCCGCCCAGTCCGCCGAGTTCCACGACTTCATCATGCAGATGAAGGTGCAGTACGAGACCCTCATCGGCGAAAAGGGCACCAGCCTCTCCGGCGGCCAGAAACAGCGGCTCTCCCTCGCGCGCGCCCTCCTGACCCAGCCGGATATCCTGCTCCTCGACGACTGCACGTCCGCCCTCGATGCCGAGACGGAACACCGTATCCAGAACACCTTGACCCGTATCCTGGCCGGCAAGACGGCCGTCATCGTCACCCAGCGCGTCTCCATGGCCCAGCGCTGCCACCGCGTCTACGTGCTCGACCAGGGCGTCATCAGCGAAGCTGGCACCCACGACGAACTCGTCGGCCGCAACGGCTTCTACGCACGCCTGGCCGCCAAGCAGCTCGGCGCCTGACCCCTGCCCGTGCGCCGGGCCCGATCGGGGCTTGACGTGAGCCTTCAAGGTTCTCAACGGACCAATGCTTGTTAATCTTACGAGTTCCCGAAGAAAAGCGAATGGTCGGTTCGTCCACAAAATGAAATCGGAAAATCTTCTGGACCCCGTCTCGCATCGAATGTATGGGCATGAACCCGCTATCAACCGATAATACACCGGACAGTAGTGATCTAAGACCTGAAACAAGCGTGTTTTAAAAAGCAACTCATTTATTGAAAAGCAAATACTCTGGATTGAACAGAACACAGAAGCACAGGATCCATGGTGTTGGGGCCAGCATCTCTCATGGCCATCCGACTCATGCCCTTTGAGTCGGGGTCTGGGATGCGGGCTTTCCCTTCCTTCGGATCGGTCAGAAACGTCCAGGATGCCGGCTCCCATTGTTGAGCGCCTGCAGCGCGCTTGGCCCGCACCTTGGGACCCCCGTCTTTTTCCCTCTGTGTGTCCTGCCCCCACGGTCGGATAAAAGATGATATTGACGGGGCCTGGCCGCATGCTAAAATAGGTTGTGGTGGTGGATGTTATTGCAGACTGTCCGGGCGGCGCGGACAAGGGGGGGCCATGCCATCGAGTGCGTGGTGGGGACTGCTGGCCGCCGCGGGTGTGAGCCTGTGCGGCGCGGCGCGCGTGTCGGGCATCGCGTATCGGCCGTTTACGGAGGATCCGCCAATCCCGGCGCCGGCGATGGACGATTACGACGGCGTACTGCTGCTGAAATTCCACAACGGGCTCGCCGTGGAGGCGGCAGCCGAGCCCGCCCTGTTTTTCGAATCGGAGGATCCCGGCCTGGCCGCCGACCTGGCCGCATTGAACCTGGCGCTCGGACAGGCGCTCGCGGAGCATCCGGAGCCGACCTTTTCACGGCCGGCTGGCGTGTTGCGCGCCGAGCATGCCGAGGCGGAGTCGTCCATCGGCGAGGCCTTGCCCGACCTCACGCGCTTCTTCGACGTGCGCGTTCCGGACCATGCGCGGGCCGTCCCGCTGGTGGAAACGGCGTACCTGCGCCCGCACCCGGCGCCGCCGCCCACCGCGGACCTCTCGCCGAACCAAGGCTACCTCCACGGTGCGGCGTCCAACGGGTACGACGTGTTCTATGCCTGGAGCCGGCCGGGCGGAAACGGGTCCCAGGCGAAGCTGATTGATATCGAGTACGACTGGACCTTCGCCCACGAGGACCTGAAGATGGGCGCCACCAACCTGCTCTGGGGCAACCTGTACTCGGCCTTCGGACCCGATCACGGCAACGCCAGCCTCGGGATTAGCGCCGCGCTCAGCAACGGGTTCGGCATCCACGGCATCGTCCACCGGGGCGCCGTGTACGCCGTGAGCTCGGTGTCGGCCGGATACTGGGTTATGGCCAACGCCGTCAACCAGGCGGTCGGCTTCACCGCGCCGGGCGACGTGATCCTGATCGAGCAGCAGGCCTCGAACACGACGTTCGGCGCGTTCTGCCCGGTGGAGATGTATGCCGATGTCTACAGCGCGATCGTGAACGCCTCGGCGCTCGGGCGCGTCGTGATCGAGCCGGCGGGCAACGGCGGCCTGGATCTCGACCATCCCGGCTGGAGCAATATCTTCCAGCGGGCCACCCGCGATTCGAGCGCGATCCTGGTCGGGGCGGGCGTGGCGACGAACCGGGCGCGCTGCGTGTTCCCCTCCTGGGGGTCCTGCTACGGGTCGCGCCTCGACATCCAGGGCTGGGGCGACTCCTCGGTCGCCACCCTGGGCTACGGCGATCTGGCGGGCACGGTGGCCACGAACCGCTACACGCGCACGTTCGGCGGCACCTCGAGCGCCAGCGCGCTCTCGGCCGCCGTCGCGGCCGCCCTCCAAAGCTATGCCCGGGTCCGGCACGGGCTCTCGCTGACGCCGCGCCAGGTCCGGGCGAACCTGGCGCAGAGCGGTTATCCGCAGACGTTTGGCCCGGCCGGCGCCATCGGGCCGCTGCCCAACCTGCGCAACGCGTTCGCCGCGGCGGACGCCCTGGCCGGCCTTCACGTGGCGCCGGCCGACGGGTTGAGCGCGGCCGGGTTCTACGGCGGCCCGTTCGCACCCTCGAATAAGGTGTACGCCCTGACCAATACCTGGACCGCCGCCGTGACATGGGCCGCCTCCCACACGCAGGCCTGGCTGCAGGTCGCGCCCACGGGCGGCACGCTCGCCGCCGGCGCCGTGACGCAACTCACCGTCTCGATTCAAGCCTCGGCGACCTCGCTCCCGGCAAGCGTCTATGCCGGTCCGCTCGTCGTGACCAACGTGACGGGCGGCCTGGCGTGCTCCCGGCCCATGGGTCTGAACATCACGCCCGCACCCCAGGTCATCACCTTTACCAATCTCGGCCCGCAAACGGCCACGAACGTCGTTCTGCTGAATCCCACCGCGTCGTCGGGCTTGCCGGTTGCCCTGGCGATCCTCAGCGGGCCGGGCGTTCTGGCCGGATCGAACCTGTCCTTTACAGGCATCGGGGCGGTCCAGGTCGGCGCGACACAGGCCGGTAATCAGAATTGGCTGCCGGCTGCGCCCGTGATTAACCTGATTCAGGTCAATCCGGCCGTCGCCGGGCTTGCACTCCAGCCGCTGAACCAGGTGTATGACGGGACTCCGCGCGTCGTCTACGCCGTCACGACACCGACCGGCCTGCCAACCACGGTGACCTATAACGGCGTGACCGCGCCGCCTGTCCCGGCCGGAATGTATACGGTCAACGGTCAGGTCGTGGACCCGCGCTATGTCGGCGCCCTGCAGGCCACGTTGACCGTCGCCCGGGCCAGCCAGGTCATTGCGTTTGCCCCGATCCCGGACCAAGTCGTCACGAGCCGGGTCGCCCTGTCAGCCGCGGCTGATTCGGGGCTGCCCGTCGCGTTCCAGGTCAGCTCCGGCCCGGCGGTCCTGTCGGGCGGCGCGGTTCTGTCGTTTACCGGCACGGGCCGGGTGACGGTCTCGGCCTCGCAGGGCGGCGACGCCAACTGGAATCCGGCCCCGCCCGTTGCCCGCGCGTTTGCCGTGTCGAAGGTCAGCCAGACCCTTGCTTTCCCGCCCATTCCGGACCAGGTGGTGACGAGCCGGGTGACGCTGTCGGCCGCAGCCTCGTCCGGCTTGCCGGTCAGCTTCGCGGTGCGCTCGGGCCCGGGCCGCATCACGGGCGGCGTGCATCTGGCGTTCACTGGGACGGGTACCGTTGTCGTGGCGGCGTCCCAGGCGGGCAATGCCACGTGGAGCCCGGCGCCCACGGTGGAACGGGCCGTCAAGGTTGGGCCGGTTCCCTCGCCCATTGTGGGCCTCGCGGGCGGCGACTATGACGGGGATGGGAAAGCCGACCCGTCGCTCTATGATGCGCGCACGGGCACCTGGCGGGTCCGGCTCTCGACGGCCGGCTACGAACGATTCGTGTTTGCCGGCTTGCTCGGAGGGTCCGGCTGGCTCCCGGCTCCTGCCGATTACGACGGCGACCGGCGGAGCGACCCGGCAGTCTACCGGCCGGGCGCGGGCGACTGGGAGCTGATGCTCTCCGCCGGCGGCTACGCCAGCCTGTATCGGCGCGCCTTCCTGGACGGCCGTGACAGCGTGCCGTGTTCGGGCGACTTCGATGGAGACGCCCGGGCCGACTACGGGCTCTACCAGGAACCGACCGGTGCCTGGACGTTGAAATGTTCGTCAATCGCATATGGCCTCGTGGCCTTGCCCGGGTTCCTGGGCGGAACCGGCCGCAGCGCGGCCCCGTCCGACTTCGATGGAGACGGGAAGGCCGATCCGGCAGTCTACACGCGCGCCGATGGCACGTGGACCGTGCGATTGTCCGGCGCCGGGTACGCGCCCGTCTCGGCATCCGCCCTGCTGGGCGGGCCGGGCTGGCTGCCCGTGCCGGCCGACTACGATGGCGACCGGAAGGCCGACCCGGCCGTCATGCGGCCCGACTCCGGCGACTGGGCCGTGCGGCTGTCCGGCAGCCGGTACGACCGGTTCGACCTGCCCCGCTTCCTGGGCGGCTGGTAAGCCGGGTCCCGTCGGCCACGAGACAGAAGGAGCATTGGGGTCAAGTCTCAATATTCAACAAACGATCGCGGCAATACGCATACACGGCTTGCAGGGCGCGGTCCGCTTGGCAATGCCGTTCCATCCGGCGAATCGCCTCGCTCGCGGCTCCGTAATCCAGCCCTCCCGCGCGCGCCCCCACTTCTTTCAGCGTCAGCCCGCATAGCCTACGAGCGAGCAGCAGGACCAGGTCGCGTCCCCAATCTCCGTGCCGGTCCTTGAATTGCGCCCACGACTCCCCTTTCTTCGCCTCAACCAGCCTGACTACTTCTTCAAATCCGGGCCGCCGCTCCAATTGTTTTCTCTCCGGCTGTTCCCGATAGTCGCCCTTCAGCCGTTCCGCGGCTTTGGTCATGAACCGCGTCGTGCCAATGATCACCCGGCCGCGCCACGCCGCATAGCTCCCGTTTTCGGTCCCTCCTCGGATCTGCCGTTCGACTCGTGCGCGATAACGCTGCCGGGCCCGCCGGATATCTCCCCGGGTCATCCGGCGCAGCAGCGGGGCGGTCGTCAGCCACGCCGGCGGGCGGAACGTCCCGCTATACCCACCATACGAACTCCATGGGTAGGTCCGTAGAACTCTCAGCCGGACGGCAATCTCCTCGGGCTGCGGGGCCGCCAGCCGACCCGCTCGCTCCGCCGCCCGGCGACGCGCATCCAGCCCCAGCCCCGCCACGCGCACCGGGTTCAGGTGCAGGTAATCCAAGACGCCCAGCGCCCAGGACCCGTTTTCCACGAGGACGCTCTTGAAGCGACCCTGGAACAACGGACCCACGCGCCCACTCCGCCGGTTATACCAAACGCTGTAACTCACATTCAGCCACTGCATCGCCGCGCTGGCATTGGCGCGGGGCGTTTCGAGCAGCAGGTGGTAATGATTCGGCAGCAGCGCATACCCGTGAATTCTCACCTGGAACCGCTCCGGCAATTCGCTTAGCAGCTCCAGGAAGTGCCGGTAATGCGCCCCGTTGTCGAAGATTGTCCGCCGCTCAATACCGCGGTTGAGGATGTGATACCATCCCCCCGCCAGATTGATTCGAAGGGCTCTGGCCATACCGTGA
>CAZUYI010000029.1:0-1268 GCA_964624095.1 uncultured Verrucomicrobiota bacterium
ACCCGGTTCAGCTTTGGTTTCGACAAGGGTGTATTACTCTGCATCGATCCCCGCCGCTTTGCCACACTAACTCTATGTCACGATCTATATGAAAGGAAGACGCCGGCGGAAGATCTTCTCCAGGGGTTGGACATTGACCGGCTTTGTTCCCAAGCCCGACGAAGGAAGCTTCCCATCAAGGCCTTTCTCCTGGATCAGCCGCAGAAACTGCAGTTGCAGGCTCTCGGGATCCAGCTTGGCCAGCCGCTCGATCAGCTTGTCCAGAAACCCGGATTTCATGGCGGAAAGACCCGGGGCCGTCGGCCGACCGCGGGCCGCACGTATATCGGCCTCCTCAACGCCTTGTTTGCTACGCATATGCATTCAGAAAATATGATGGGCCCGCCGTCCCCGCTGATATTGCCTTTTCCCCGCCTTCCATGCAAGCGCTTTTTGGCGCTTTTTCCGTTATCGCCGCGCCATTATGTCACGATGGACGGAGACTGGGACGCAATGTGTCGGTTGGCGGGAGTGTCTGCGACTGCGACTGGGGTGGCAATGGCCGGCGTCTATGGGGCGGTCGGATCGTGAACTCATTCATGGACGAGTGCCTCCACGGGTGCGGCATTGGTCAAGGGGCCCGACAGGTTGCCGGCTCCTTGGTTGTATTCGATGCGGAGGCCCCGCGAGGAGGCCCCCGCGAGATGGATTCCCCACGCCTGCTGCTTCGGCACGATGGCGCGGGCGCCTTCCGGGAACGGGCTGCGCAAGGGCTCAGCGAGGATCAGGTCCTGCTTTTCCACCTTGACGATGCGGATGCGTTCCTGCCGGGCGCCGTCCGTCAGCCACGCGGTTTTCCCGGCATAAGCCCAGGACAGCGCGTAGCCCTGGCCTTTCATCGTGATGCGGTCCGCGCCCTGGGCCGCGTTCCGGGCGAGTTCGCCCCAGGACCCCGTCACGCCGAACTGGTCCCGATCGTCGAAGCAGCGGTTGCCCGTCACCCGGCAGTCGCGGCAATCGGTCAGCTCGATCCCGGAGCCTGCCGGCCGGAGGGGGTCCGCGTCCGCCTGCCCGACTTGGTTGTTGTTGAACGACAGGTTGGCTTGGATCTCCAGCCCGCGCGCGCGATCCGCCACGATGCCGCTCCCGGTATTGCCCTCCACGACGTTCCCGGTCAGCCGGACGGGCCGGGCCTCCTCCGCGCGCGCGGTCGTGTCGCGGATGAAGAGGCCCGTGCCGTTGTCGCGGACCTGGTTCGCGGTCACGGTCACGGCGTCGCCATCGCGCAC
>CAZUYI010000029.1:1278-11537 GCA_964624095.1 uncultured Verrucomicrobiota bacterium
CCGTGCCGGGCGTTCCCATGAATGCGGGTCCCTTCCACGACGACCTCTCCGGCCTTCTCGACCAGGATGCCCTGCGCCCGGTTGGAGGATACCGTGCAGTATTCCACCCGGACATCCCGGCCCACGATCCCGATGCCCGTCCAGCCCCGGCGCGCCGCGATCCAGGACACCCGCGCGCCATCGCCCGCCACGAGCAGCGCGCCGGCCCGCGGCTGGTCGAAGGCCGCATAGCCGGCCAGCGCGTCGCCGGCGGCCGGGTCCAGCCCGCCGTCCAGCACGAGGCCACTCACGCGCGCGCGGTCCGGCGCGATGACCAGCGGGAAGAGCGTGACCAGGCACGCCTGCTCCGCCACCGTGCAGGACGCCGCCAGCGCGCCGCGGCCGCCGTCCAGCCCGGACAGGGAGACGCGGTTCCCGGCGATCGTCCGGATCACCAGCGGGCCGTTGCCCGCGCCGACGGTCCGGCGGTCCGCCACGCAGACCGCCATACCTTCCTTGAGCCCGGAGGCGTCGGCCACGGCGACCTCGTCCTGTCCCGCGCCCGCGTCGGCGGTCAGCATGCATTTCACGAGCGCGGGCCGTTTCAGGATCGTGCCCGGCCCGCACCCGAGCAGCGTCTCGCCCGGTTTCAGTACCAGGGGCCGATCGAGCACCCGTTCGCCGGCGGCCAGCGGCGTAACGGTTCCACCCGGAGCGGATCCGGGCGGGTCCGGCATCTCGCGCAGGGCCGGCATGATGCTGGCGGCAGCCGGCGGGGCCACCGTGAGTTCTTCGAGCCGGATGTCATCCACCCAGCCCGCCCCGGCCGCCGCGCGGCCCGGCGAGAGGTAGGCGTGCACGACCGCCGCCGTCGCCGATCCGGAAAAGATCTGTACCTGCGTCCAGTTCCATGTCAAGGGTTCCGCCGCGCGCAGGGTTCCCACCGGCTGTTCGAGCGTGTCTTCGATGCGCGTCTGGCCGCCAAATTGCCGGTTCTGCCGCGGGTCCCACAGGAACAGGTGCGGCAGCGGGGTCCAGCCGTCGGTATGGATGCCGCTGCGCACCCAGGCGCTCAGCCGGTACCACGTGTCCGGCTTGAGCGGCGCCGGCGGCGCGAGCCGGATGCCGGACGTGCCTGCCGATGCCGGGCGGATCAGCTTCATGGAACGGCGCCCGCCGCGCGCCGCGCCGCCGTCGCACTCGGCCTGGCCCGTCGCCAGCGTCCAGCCGCCGTCCTCCTCGAAGCCGGCATTCGGGATCGGCACGTCGCCGGCGGCCGGGAACAACTGCGGCATGAGCGGGGCCTCCGGGTCCAGCCGGACCACGGAGCCCCGGTTCGACTCCGCCCGCAGGTCGCTGCCGGCCGCCACCACGCCGCCCAGCCGGTTGCCCGCGCACGCGTTGCGCGCGATGACGTTGCCGTCCGCCTGGGCGCCAGGCGCGAAAATGCCGAAGGTCAGCGGGCTGTCGCCCGTGACCGCGGCGCCGGCTTCGACGGGATGCTCGAGCGGGGCGGCCAGGGTCCAGCGGCCAGCCGTCACCGCCGTCACCGCGACCGTTTCGCACGCCGTGCCGCCGGCCAGCACGGCCGTCCAGCCGCCGGGCCCGTCGGGCAGGGCGCCGCGCACCGTGAGCGCGGCGCTCCCGGCCGGCGCCGCCTCGACGACCGAGCCGGTGAAGGCGGGGGCGGCGGCGCACTGGTTGTCCATGATCACGCAGTGGGTCGCGTTGAAGAGACAGATATCGGCCGGGGCCTGGTGGAGCCCGAGGCGCAGCGACGCGCCGCCGTTGCCCTGCAGGGTATTGTCGCAGACGAGGAAACTCCTCGGACCCATGAGGCCCTGGCCGCTGACGATGCCCGGCCCGCGGTTTCCCCAGAACCGGTTGCCCTGGATCGCACAGGCGCGGTCCGCGGTGGACGGGGACTGGTCCGTCACGAAGCCCAGCCCGCCGATTCCATACTCGTTGCCATGGATGTCGTTGTCCCGGATGATGACCCCGCTGTTTCCGTAACAGAACGAGATGGCGCCCACGTGGCCGGAGAGCCGGCTGCGGAGGATCAGGCTGTACGGCCCGCCGCCCAGGTGGATGCCCTGCCAGCAGTCGCGGATATCGCACTCGACGACGCGCGGGCCCAGCAGGGTATTGGCGTGGATGCCGATCGGGCAGCGGCGGATGCGGCAGCGCGCGACGTCCATCTCACCGGCCGGGTAGATGCCGGCAAACAGCATGCCGTAGGACTCGAAGCCGAACCGCACCGCCTCGTCGAGCCGGTGGGCGTCCCGGTTGCCGTCCAGCTCCAGGTCCTCGACGAGGCTGTCGCGGGCCGGCAGGATCATCATGAACAGGTTCATGGCGCACGCGTCGTCCGCCACGGCGAGGCCGGCGCGGAGCGCGCCCGGGCCGCCCCGGACGTTTTCCAGGTACGCGCGGGCGCCGTCCAGGCGCGAGACCAGGAACAGGCAGCCCAGGCTGGCGTTGTGTTTCCGGTCGGATACCGCGAGCGCCATGCCGGCGCGCACCGGGCCGGGATCGGACAACACCACGAAGTCCTGTCCCTTGGGGGCGTCCTCCGCCAGCGGAATCCGGAACCCGTCGCTCTTGCGCAGCACCGTCTTGCCGGCGCCCGCGCCGCTCAACCGGGTGCCCGGCCGCAACGCCACCGGCCGTTGAAGCACGTAGAGGCCTTCGGGCACATACACCCAGCCGCCCGCCGGCGGCAGGCGGTCAATGGCCTCCTGGATGCCGGCCGTCGGCGACGCACCGTCATCGTAATCCCGCGCGTTCAGCGCGCCGGGCGGCTGACCCGGCGCCGCGGCGACCGCCGCCGCGCAGGTGCCCAGTACAATGGCGCATATCCTCGAGGTCATGGGTGGACTCCTAGTTCGGGTTCGGTTCGGCGGCGGCGGCAGGCCCGCCGAGGTGCAGCGTTCCAAATCGTTGCGGATCGTGGCCGCCCAGGGGCGAGTACGACCAGGCACTGAGCGGCAGGACGCCACCGCGCACGGCCCGGTGCACGTTGAAGCCCCACGGCTTGCCCGGCTCGAGCGCGCCCTCGAGGGAGGCGGCGGGCAGCTTGATCTCCGCGACCCAGCCGTCATCGGTTACCCGGGTCTTCGCCGACCAGGGCGGCGCGAACGTGTAGTCGAGGTCGCCGCCCAGCACCTTCTGGTCGAACACCACCCCGCCCGCGCTGACAGCCATCTGGTAATAGATGTCCGCCGCCGGGTCCGGCTGGAGAAAGAGCATGACAACGTCATCGGCGAAGACCGAGCCTTCCCGCTCCCGCACCGCTCTCCCTTTGATCTCTTCCGGGTGGCGGTCCCTGCATTCGACCGCGACGTAGAGGGCGTCCGCGTCGTACGCCACGCGGAACCGCGTGGCGGCCATCGCCGGCAGGCCGTCGGTCGTGATGAAGCCCGTATACGGTTCGGCGGCGCCCCAGGCCGGGTCGTCCAGGATGCCGTCCACGACCGGCGCCGGCGCCGCGAGGCGGGCGCGCGCGGCGCGCCGCTCCCGGCTGACGTCGGCGCTCCGTTCCGTTTCCGTGCCGTAGCGGGCGCCTTTCTCGAGGAAATCCTCCGTCAGGATGACGAACCGGTCGCTGCTGACGGCCTGCAGCGCGCCGGCATAGTTGCCGGCCTCGAGGCCGGTGTGCGCGGACCGCACGGCCTCGCGCATGAACGCCTCGTCGTCCGCGCCGAGCGACGCCTGGGCCGCCGGGATCGTCAGCAGTTCCTCCGCCCGCGCCACGAGCTTCTCGAGATGCGCGGTTTCCAGCCCCTTGTCCGGCGCCGCTTCCCAGGCCGCGATACGGGCCGTGTCCGAGGGCGCGCTCCAGGCGGCTATCGCGAACGGCTTCAAGACGACCGGCACGCGCGTCCGGCCCTCGCGGTCGGGGCGCGCCGCGGGCGCGCCGGTGACCAGATCCCGGACCTCGGCAGCGCGCTCGAGCGTCACCGAGCCGCGGACGGGCCAGTAGCCGGGATTGGCGGCGTAGAAATAATAGGCCCCGTCTTTCCGCAACTCGCGCAGCGCCAGGTTGGTGTCCAGGCCCGTATCGGCCGCGGGCTGGAACTTCTCGCGGGGCAGCGCGCGCAGCACGCGGTGGAATTCGCGGAGCGGCTGCTCGTTGCCCATGAACAGCACCGTGTCCGCGAAGCCGTAGCAGAACAGCTCGGCGTCCAGGCCGATCAGGCCGCGGGTGAACACTTCCAGCGTGTTGTAGCCGTCCGGCTGCAGCAGGAAGGTCGGCTGGAAGAAGCGCGGCCAGTCCGGCCGGTAGGGCAGGGCCCAGGCGCAGCGCTCCATTTCGAGCCAGTCGTGCTTCACGTGCGCCGCCCGGTTCCGCTCGCCGGCGAAAAAGGCGAACCGCTCGGCCGAGCCCGACATATCCAGCCCCGGCTGGTTTCCCGTTCCGCGCACGTTCAGCTTGCCATGCATCAGGTCGGCCAGCCACAGGCCCGGTTGTTCCTGGAACAGACGGCTGTCCCATCCGTTTTCCCGCATGTACTCGGCGAACCCGAGCCCGCTCTCGCGCCATTCCCGGTCAGTGCGCGGCGTCGGATACAGGTTGCAGAGCATCTCCAGGTCGGCGCGCCGGGCGCGAAGGGCGGCGAGCGCGTCCGAGAAGAAGCCTGTCATGGCGGCCGCGCGCCAGGCGACCCACTTCGGCCGCATGGCCGGCGAGGTCAGCCAGGCGTAGCGTTTCTGGAATCGGAGCGGATCGTCGAGCGAGAACGGCGCTTGCACGCCCGACTCCTGCTCGAACTGGCGGAGGGTGACGTCGTCGTAGCTGTACTCGAGCCGGTCGGTCTGGCTCCGCGCCCGGTACCCGGGCAGCCAGTCCGACTCGAAAAACGGCGTCCAGCTCACCCCCTTGAAGTTGGGCAGGGCCTGGAACTTGCGGGCCAGTTCGTCGGCCACCCGGATCATTTCCCGGCGGACGATCGAGTGGTTGAAATTGAGCCCGTAGCGGCCTTCCCACTCCGAGTATTCCCGGCCCTGGCCATTGACGAGGTAGGGCGTGTCCCAGAACCCGGTGAGGGGCCGGGCCGGTTGTTGCGCGACGCGCTCCATGACGAGCGTGTTATAGATGAACTCGACGCTCGCGTAGAAGTCAATCCCGTTTTCCCGCATGACGCGCGCCAGCACGCCGGGCACGCAGAGGCGCACCCGGGCCGACGGGAACGGCCATTCCATCTGGATGGGCTCGGCTTGCTGGCCGCCGTATTGAAAGACGCCCATGAGATAGACATTCTGGCCGGCGAACTTCATGTAGCGCGTGAAATACTCGCAGGCATCCAGCGTATCCGCCAGCCACCGGCACGTGGCCAGAACGGGATTCAGGTGCTTCCAGTTTAGCCGCACGCGGAGCTCCGTCGCCGTGGGGCGCGGTGCCTTCAGGCTGGAAAACAGCGCGGAGCGCACGTTTTCCGTCACGTACCCGCTCCAGCGGGTGTGCCGGTCCGGCGCCCGCAGGGCGGGCAGGCCGTTGCGGACATGATAGATTCGCAGGGCCGCGCCGGCGGCCGGCGCCTGGTTCCACAGGTTCATCAGGTACAGCGCATGGTTTCCCGCGTCCGGCCGATACACCCAGGACAGGGTCTGCAGCCGCTCGGTCAGCGGGTAGCGCCCGCCCGTGGCGACCGAGGCGCTGGTCTTGCTGTAGCAGGACTCGTTCATCAGGCCGTCCCCCCACATGTGCGGGCAGCAGGCGACGCCCATGTGCCGGGCCATGTCGTTCGGGTAATCCAGCTCCATCAGGTAGAAGTCGCCCGGATGCTCGAAGCGCACCAGGTACGAAATGATGGAGCCCCGCGCCGGCCGCGTTTCCCGGTAGGCCAGGCCGCCGCGCGTGACGACGGCCGGCACGGCGACGCCCCCTTCGGTGTTGGTGGTGCATTGGGTGCGCATGTCGGCGCCGTCGCTCTCGAGCCAGGGCTCGGACTCGGGACGGGTCATGTCAATCGCCCGCTCGAGGACGAGGTCCATGTCCTGCCGGAGATCGAGGCCGTCGGCCGGACGCATGGGAATCCGGCCCGCCACCACCAGCGGCTCGGGAATCCGGCGGTCGAGCACGAGGTCGCCCGCCGTCAGCCGGGTCTCCAGCGTGTACACGCCCCGGGGAACCCGGCCCGCGTTCACGGCGTACCGCAGCGAGTGCCCGTCCAGGTCGTAGCTACTGACCGTGCTCCGGTTCCGTTCCGAGAGGACCCCGTTCTCGTACCGGCTGAGTATCCACTCGAGCGCGGGCTGCCGGGCAGCCAGCCCGGCCGGCGCGCGCGCATGGAACACCAGGTCGTCCGCGTCGGTGTAGAAGAACTGGGGGTCCTTCGGGTTTTCCAGGGCCAGGGGGCCGTCGTGGACCGGGCGGTCCGTGGCGGAGCGGTACTCGACTCCGTACAGCCGCTGCAAGCCGGCGTTGGTGGTGACGCGTTCCTCGACCCGGCTCCAGCCGGAGGCGTCGAAGCCCGGCCGGTTCCACGGCTCCGGCGGTTCCGCCGGCGTCCAGCTCCAGGACGTGTCGCTGCAGAGCGGAATCCGCTCGCCGGAGACGGGGATCACGCTGCCCTGCAGGCTGATATTGGGCTGATACTGCTCGCGCCATCCGTAGAGGCCGATGCAGTTCGTCCGGCCCGGAACCAGGTGCTCGGCGATCTCGATCGGTTCGGAGTGATACATTTCCGCGCCGCCGACGTTCGGGCGGCTGTTGCCCATGATGCTCTCGCCGCGAACCTCGAGCCCGTTCACGAAGAGCCGGGCCTGGTTGCCCACCTCGATCCGGGCCTGCCAGACCGGGCTGTCCGGCAACACGAATTCCTTGCGGAACCACCCCTCGTATTCCGTGCGCTCGATCCGCAGGTTCCGCAGCTCGATGACGTTGCCCGCCGGCCCGCTGAACTCCAGGTCGAACCCGTCCTTGCGCGGCAACTCGCTTTGAAGGGAAAAGACCAGCTCCTGTGCGTTGGTCCCCTCGAGGCGCGCCGACCACGGCTTCGCGCCGCGCCCCAGCCGCACCCGCGCCCCGTTGTGCCAGAACCGGAACGCGACGGTCGTCGGCCCGGCCGCCGTCTGGCGCGCGTCCAGCTTGACAAAGAACGTGCGCGTCCAGAGCCGGACCCGCTCGGACTCCGGCTGGGCGCCCGCGTAATTTCCCCAGCCCAGCACGCCGGGCCGGTCCGTCAGCGTGAACGCCAGGGCGCCGTCGGTCGACACGCGCACGTTGGAGACCTTGTCGAGAAACGTGATGTTGCCCCGGTCCGCCCGCGAAAAATCCCAGGTGCGCTGAAGCTCGTCGCGGCCGAGCTCGACGGTACGGGGCGGGATCGTGAACGACGGGCTGCGCTCGAACAGCCGGCCGGTGGTCCAGGGATCCTCGGCCGGAGGCTCCGCGCTCCGGGCCAGGCCGCTCCAACACAATCCGATGGCCGCCATTCGGATCCACGGCAACGCGACGGTCCGCATGTTTTTCCTCCCTCGGGTTGAGCCTCTGTTCAAGACGCCCATGGTCTATCGTGACTCGGCCAGCGACACGGTTACCGTGCCCGCCGCCAGGTCCGTCGGACCCAGCGCGCGGTCCGCGCGACGGAACCCGGCGGCCTCGACGGTCAGCCGGTAGGCGAACGTTTCCTCCCGAGGGGCCGCGGGGTCGTCGGTCGCCCACAACCGCCGGACCGCCGGCAGCAGCGCGCCGTCCTCGGCCTTCCGCGGCGTGCATCCCCGCGGGTCCGTGACCGCCACGGGATTCCGCACTGCGGCCCGATGGGCCGCGCCGCCGGCGCCCGCTCCCGCCGCGTCCTCCGCGGGACAGGCCAGCGAGACAACGGCCCCCGCGACCGGCCGTCCCCGCGGGTCCTCGACGCACACTGCCAGGGACCGCCGCTCGATGTAGCACGGGCCCGCCGGCGCCCCGCTCGTCCACGGCGTCGCGCGGCCGGCCGTGCTGTTCCGAAGCTCGAGCGGTTGACGGGGCTCGCCCATGCGGCAGTCTATCGCTTCCGCGCAGCAGGGCCCGTCGGCGTGGAGGCGCCAGTTGACCGCGTTGCTCTCGAACACGCACCGGATCAGCTCGATCCGGTCGCCGCTCACGGGGCAGCCCAGGTTCCGGAAGACGCACTCCACGGCCCGCTGGTATCCGAGGCTCAGGACCGACGGGCTGTGCTCGAACACCGTCCGCTCGAGTGTGCTGTTGTCGGCGCGGACGCCGTACAAGGCGAGCCCGGACACGGTCGCTCCGACCAGCCGCACCTCGGCGCAGTAGCATTCGGTATCCATGCCCCGGACCCAGGCCGGCGGCGGCGCCGGACTGTCCGGCGGCTGCACGAGCACCGCGCCGTTGTACACGTGCAGGTCGCCGCCGCACACCCGCTCCGAGCCGGGCGCGCCGGGCCGATACCCCATGAACAGGCCCGGCACGCGGGGCGCGGCCGGCCGCTCGATGATCAGCGTGGCGCGGATCGCCTCGTTGACCGGGTCGCCCAGCGTCAGCCGGTTCACCACGCCCGGCCGGCCGTCCGGCCACGCCAGGCCCGCGCGCGGGGGCCGGATCCACACGAACCCTTTGACCCGCGCCGTCTCCCGGACGTGCCCCGGGCGTCCGACCTGGACGTAGGTCGGCGCCCACGTGGACATCCCGCCGATGACCAGGGACGCATCCAGCGTGTAGGTATCGGTGTCCGGCGCGTGGCGCACCCGGTTCCAGCCGCCCCGGCGGTCGGCCTCGAGCAGATCGTCGAGCGTCGCGGGCGCGTGCCGCGGGAACCCGCGCACCACGATCGCCTGCTCGGGTGCGAGAAACTCGACGAGCGCCTCGGCCGGTCGCGCAGGCTGCCCGGCCCGCCCGGCCGGGCCCGCCGCCGCGGCCAAGCAGGCCGCCAGCAGGCCCAGGCCGGCCGCGTGCCGGCCGCACGACCGGCCCGGGTGGAATTCCTGATGCATTGGCGCCTCTTGTCGAACCGGATGCCTGAGCCCGCCTCGCCCTGCGCGGCACGTGGGCGGCGCCGGGTCACCGCATCTGAAACAGCGCGCCCGCCGGCAGGAATTCGTACGCGCCGATGTCAACCCGGCGGCTGAACCCATCTACGCGCGTGCGCCCGTCCAGGTCCACGGCGCCTTCCACCCACGGCTCGTTCGTCCCGGCGTTCACGCAGGGAGAGTCGGCGGTCAGACGCCAGTCGCCGTTCGCCGGGTCCTTGAACTTCGGGTAATCCGGGATGTTGTTGGCGCCCGCCAGGAGGGCCGCCTCCGGGGTACAGCAGTTCGTGAAGGTAGCGCCTGGTTGTTCAATCCGAATGTCCTTCACGCTGGTCTTGTAGAGGTTGGAATAGACAATCGTATTGACCACGGTGTTGGTAAAATAGCAATCAATCCCACCGGGACTATAATTAGTACTCCAGTTGCTGACGACCGTACAGTTCTCGACTCTGAACGCTTTGGAATCCGTCGTGCCGCCGTTCATGAAAATCCCGCCGGCCTTGGAGTTGGCGATATTCCGCGTGATCAGGCAGTTCCGGACGATCATGTCCGTGCCGCCTCCTTCCACGCCTCCCCCCTGGTACGTCGCGAGGTTATCCTCAATCACACAGCCGGATACGATGATGTTGCTGTGGTTCGCTGTCCCAAGTCCGCCGCCGTTATAGGCTGTATTGCCGCGGAGGGTGCAGCCCGAGACCCGGGCGCCCGTAAAGACATACAGTCCGCCGCCGCGTGTTACGCCGGTCGGAGCCGTCCGATTGCCGGCAATCTCCGGGCAGTTGGTCACGACGGCGCCGAAGGCGGCAACGATTCCGCCGCCATATTCGCCCCCGAAGTTCGAGCGGAGTGTGCAATGGGCCACCAACCCGGTTCCGGTGACATAGATTCCGCCCCCGCGCCCTTTCGCGTTAAAATAGCAGGTATTGCTGGCCACCAGACAGGCAATCGCCCGGGCTCTATCGGCCACGTACAGACCGCCTCCAAAGAGCTGATCGCCCGAGGTCGTAAAACAGACGTTATTGCTGACCACGCAATTGGAGATCAAGCCGCCGCCCGTGAGGTACACCCCGCCCGCGTAGGGGAGTGCGATGTTGTCGTGGATGGACGGGCAATCGAGCACCTGCCAGCCGGCCCCCGAGACATACGCGCCGCCGCCGCCGGTCGCGCCGGTGTTGGTCGCGCTGTTCCCCGCGATGACGCAATTCGATACGAGCCCGAGCCCGCCCGTCTTCCCGTATATCCCGCCGCCCGCGGTATAGGCGCGGTTGCCGGCCACGGTGCAGTTCAGAACCTGGCCCGTAACA
>CAZUYI010000029.1:11547-14075 GCA_964624095.1 uncultured Verrucomicrobiota bacterium
CGCCGTACTGATTCCCCGTCGCGCTGTCCGCATAGCCATTGGTCACGGTGAATCCGTCCAGGACGCCGTTGGTGATGAACACGCACCGCCTGGCCTGCCCGCCGTCGAGGATTGTCATGTCCGCCCCATACGCGCCCCACAGCCGCACGCCCTTGCTCAGGACCAGTTGCGCGTTCACGTTGTACGTCCCGTTCGAGACCCAGACTTCATGGTTCTCGCCCGCCACGATGGCGTTCGATGCCAGCGCGTTGCCGATCGTGGCATAGGCCGTCTCCCAGCTCGTGCCGTCCGCCGCATCGCTCCCGTTCGTGGCCACGTACCAGACAGCGGCCCGGCCCGGACAGAGACTCAATCCCAACCACGCGCACAGGCCCAGCCATAACAGTTTGTTCATCGGCGGTGCACTCCAGTTATGTTCGCGCCCCCTCGTGCGCCCGAATGCGGCGGACGCGGAATCGGCTCCAGCCAACGGCATCTGTACAATAAAGCATAGTCTACCCTTCGCCGAAAGCAATGCCAACATCAATGCTGTGTCTTGTTTGTCCCGGTCTTTCCCTCCGTCTCCGCACTCTTCTCGTCGCGCGCGCGCTCGTCAACCGAGCCTTCCGGTCAACGATAACGGGCGACGATAGCGGATCACGATTCGTCCGAGGCCGGCCTACGCCTGGCGGACTCTCCCTGTCCCCGTTCCAGCCACCACGGCATCAACCGGCCGGCGCCGGCGCCGGGTTCCCCCGTCGTGTCGGACGCGGCGGACAGCAGCGCCATGAAATAGGCGATCCCCTCGAACGCCAGGTCAATCCGCCCGTCTGTGCCGCGGACTCAGCGGCGCCGGGCCGGTATCACAGCCAGCCCGGGGATCCCCTTCTGCGCGGCGGCTGTTTCCTGGCAGGCCTGCCAGGCCGCCGCCTGGCACGCCGCGGCGTCCTCCGGGGTGATGCCGTCCGGCGCCAGCGACGGGATCTCGTGCGTGAGACCGGCGGGATTCGAGCCGGTGAGTGTCGCGTAGAGGGTGCAGGCGGCCAGGTACGCGCCTTTCCGCGAGTAATGGACGAGGTCGGGATGGTACAAGGCGAGGCGCTGCGCGCGGGTCGAGCGCGGCCCGAGCAGCGTCATCCACGCCAGGCCGACCGGCGCCACCGGAATGCGCCGGCGCTTCCCGAGCGCCATGAGCGCCGCGTGGTTGTACCGGAGCGACGCCGGGTAGGTTTTGAAGGTCCACGCCTGTTCCAGCATGACGGGGACTGCGCGCGCTTCCCGGATCAGCGTCGCGAACTCGGCGGCATACCGGTTCACGACGTCCCGCCCCTGATGAAAGGGATAGGTTTCGAATACCACGTAATCCCACGGCTCCGCCTGGATGCGGGCTCGCGCGGTGTCCGGCCCGTCGCCTTCTTCCCAGAATGTCGAGATGCCGGTCCCGCCGCGGAGGAAGCCGCCGGCGGCGATCCGCGGCCGGCCGGCCGGCGCCGAGTCCGCCAGCACTTCGAGCATGTACGGCACCTCCCATTGCTGCGTATGGCTGGCGCCGATGAAGAGCACGGTCAACACCTTGTCCCGGGTCGGGACGAGCGACCGCAGGTGCAGGCGAAGGGCCGCCTCCCGCCGCTGGGCCAGGGGTGCGCCCGGAAGGGCGGCGACGCGTTGAAGCGCGGGCCGGGCGCGCGTGAAACGACCCTCCTCGTAATAGCTTAACCCGAGGTGCAGTTGAAGATCCGCCTCCTGCAGGGGCGTGAGTCCGCCCTTGGCCCGGGCGCGGGCCCACTCGAGCCGGGCCTCCCCGTAGCGCCCTTCAAAGAACAGGCTGTTGCCCAGCGCCCAGCGGGCGCATGCGTCCGAGGCCGGCAGCAAGGCTCCAGCCGCCAGCCGGTGCCTCAGCTCGGCCTGCACCCGGATCCCGCCGCCCGCCAGGGACGCCAGCATGTGCAGACCGTTTGCTTGCGCGTTGGCCTTCTGCGCGGGCCGGACGCCCGGAATATGCGCGGCCGCGGCCCAGGCGCGCTCCGCCGCCAGGAAGGCCCGTTTCGCCTCGACGTTCCGGGTCAGGCATTCCATGCCCCAACTGCGCCCGATGAGCAGGTGCGCCTGCGCCCGCCAGGCGGCGCCGGCGCCGGGCACCGCGCGGACCTTTTCGAAGGCCTCGCGGGCCGCGGGCCAGTTCCGCTCGTGAAAATGACAGATGCCGATCGAGCACTGGGCCCGCGCCCGCTGTTCCGGGACGGCGCCGCGGACGGCCAGCACGCGGCCGAACGCGGCGCGCGCCTCGGCATAGCGGCGCGCCGACTCGAGGGCCAGCCCGATGGCCAGGCGCGCGTCGGCTTGCTCCACGCCGCCGGCCGCCTCGCGCAGGGCTCTTCCGAATGCCTTGACAGACGCCGCGTAGTCGCCGGCCCGCCGCTGCGCCTGGCCCGTCTCGTAGATGTTGCATTGGCCCATGGCCAGCCCCACCGCGTCGAACTGCTCTACGTTCGCCGCCAGCCAGCGCCTGCAATCATCCAGCGGAGTGCCGAAATGCCGATAGGGGGGCG
>CAZUYI010000029.1:14085-14334 GCA_964624095.1 uncultured Verrucomicrobiota bacterium
GCGCCCAAAACCCGCGGCGCGCACGGCGCGCGCGCGCCGACACCGGCGCGTCGCAGTCCAGCAGGACGATCGGACCCATGAAACTGTCGCTCGGAAAGGGCTGCGGTTTCAAGACCTGCATCGGATGTCCTCCTCTTTCTACTTAACCTTAACCGGACGTTCCCTTGTGTCAGTGCATCAGCGCCAGGCCCGCCTGCGGCATGATATCCCGGGCCAACTCGCGGTCGAGTACGACCTGCCCGCCCTCGC
>CAZUYI010000030.1:0-9013 GCA_964624095.1 uncultured Verrucomicrobiota bacterium
GCCAGCATCGGGGCCATGTAGGCGAACGTGCAGGGCCCAAGCGCCACGCCGAACACCAGCCCCAGAACGAACGCCGCCAGCATGCCCTTGCGCTGCATGCCGGGCTGCGCGGCTCCGGGCATCGGGATTCGGATCACGTCCAGCAGGTACAGGCCCACGAGGAAGAAGATGACCGCCACGCCGTAGTTCCCCCAGCGACCGACATCCCCCAGCATCCGGCCTGCCGCCGCCGTGACGGCTCCAATCACTCCAATGGTGATGAGGATGCCAACCGAGAAGAGCAGCGAGATCGTGAAGGCTCGGCGTGTCGTGATCCGGCCCTGCTGGTCAATGAATCCCACGATCAGCGGGATGCTCGCCAAGTGGCAGGGGCTTAGAAGGATGCTGAGTACGCCCCATACGAAGGCGGCGCTCAACGCCAGACCGGCCGAGCCTTCAACGGCCCGGGAAAGGGTGGTGAAGAGTTGCTCCATCATAGGCTCACGCCCAGTTCCTTCCACTTCGCGAGGATGTCGTCCTTGCCGAAGAACCCTTCGTGCCGGAACAGCTCCTTGCCGTCGGCGTCGTAGAATATCTGCGTTGGGATGACGTTGATCCCGTACTTCTTTCCGGCGTCCGGGTTCTCCCACACATCAATGAACAAAACGTCCATTCTCCCGGCGTAGGTCTTCTTCAAGTCCTCCAGGATCGGGGCCATCATCTTGCAGGGGATGCACTTGCCAGCGCCCAGGTCCACGAGGCGCGGTAACGGCTTGCTTTGCGCGGCGGGTTCCGATACAGGCGTTGGCATGACGCTTGCCTCCACCGCCGCAGGCGGTTCGCCCACCGCAGGCGAAACTGCCGTGGGTTTCTTGCCCGCATTCCTGGCGATCAGTACGCCCGCGATCGCTACGGCTAACGCAATCCAGATCCACGTGCCCGGCCCGCTGCAACAACTCCCGCCGCCGCACCCGCAGGAGGCACCTTCGTTTTTCGTCTCGGCCTTGTTGTTCATGTGTTTCTCGCTTTCCGCCGGTCAGCACGCCAACGTTGCGCCTCCCGCTGTTCGCGCCCTCGCAACGGCCTAGGGAGTCGGCGGCGTCTCGCCCTCCTCTACACCCAGGTCCGCCAGTTGCAGGGGCTCGTATGTCTTGAACCCCGCTTGATCCGCAATTGCCCCAACATCCGCCGCCCCGGAACACGCGAAGATCCGTTGCGGAGCCGCACCGCACACCCGCGCATTCTTGTCACGCATGCGAATTCTCCCGGTGCGGGGCACGTTACGCGAGCAACGCCTGGATGTCCTCCGCGCTCAACACCTTGCCCGCGCTCTTGACCTGCCCGTCCACCACGAGGGCCGGGGTCATCATTACGCCGAACTTCATGATGTCGGTGATCTTCTCGACCTTCTCCATCGTGGCCTCGATGCCGAGCGTCTTGACCGCCGCTTGGGCATTCGCCATCAGCGTCTTGCATTTGGGACATCCCGTGCCCAGAACCTGTATCCGTCTCATGTCATTCTCCTTCAGTTCACGATAGCGCCGAACACGATCCCCGTGACCATCGCCATGACAACTACTAGTCCGACAAAGGTCAGTGTCTTCTTCGGCCCCAGGATCGAATTGATCACCAGCATGTTCGGCAGAGAGAGTGCTGGACCTGCCAGCAGCAGCGCCAAGGCTGGGCCCTGGCCCATCCCGCTGTCGATCAACCCGCGCAGAATCGGCACTTCCGTCAACGTCGCGAAGTACATGAGGGCCCCCGTGACAGATGCGAAGAGGTTCGTCCACACCGGCCAGATGACGCTCAACCACCCCGGGACATTCCCGGCATCTCCACCGGTGAGAGACAACAGGGCTGACGGCGAATCGCCCACCAGCGCCTGAATCCATATATTGGGAACAATCCCCGCATCCTTGCCTTCCGGGCTTCCCAGGAAGAACCCGGCCGCCAGCACGCCGCCAAACAGCAAGGGCAGAATCTGCTTGGCGAAGCCCCAGGTCTGGTCGCGCCAGTCTTTGAGTTCAGCGCCGCCCAGGAAGGTCAGCCCCGCCAGCCCCGCAGCCCCCGCCGCGAAAGCCGCCACGGGGTACGTTGGGAGGACGCCGGCCAGCACCGCGGGCGGAACCGCCGCCAGGACGATCCAGGCCAACCGGACCTTCATGAATCGCCACAAGCAGACGCCCAGTAGCACGGCAAACAGCGCCGTAACGACCCACTTGGCCTTGAAGATCGCATACCACAGGCCGGCCGTTTCCATCGGCTTGCCCCAGTTGGCGAACACGAGGATTCCGACCATCGAGAAGAAGTACAAGGCCACTTGCCAGAGGGGGCGGTTGCCCTTCTCGTCGTCGCCGAGATACACCTCCTGCGCCTGCGCCGCCTTCGCT
Organism: uncultured Verrucomicrobiota bacterium; assembly: GCA_964624095.1. GTDB lineage: Bacteria > Verrucomicrobiota > Kiritimatiellia > JAAZAB01 > JAAZAB01 > CAZEVX01. The sequence goes on from CAZUYI010000030.1 coordinate 2,370, forward strand.
CTCTCCTCCTTCAGGAAGATGAGGTGCATCAGCAGACCGATGATCACGCTGAAAGCGATGGCTCCGATTGCCCGGGCCACACCCAGTTGCCATCCCAGCACCCGAGCCGTCAGAACGATGGCCAGCACATTGATGGCCGGCCCGGAATAGAGAAATGCGACAGCGGGGCCAAGCCCGGCCCCGCGCATGTAGATACCCCCGAACAGGGGAAGCACGGTGCAGGAGCAGACGGCAAGGATGGTCCCCGAGACCGACGCGACGGAATACGACAGCCACTTCGAAGCCTTCGGCCCGAAGTACTTCATCACGGCGTTCTGGCTTACGAAGACGCCGATGGCTCCGGCGATGAAGAATGCCGGGACGAGACACAACAGCACATGCTCGCGCGCATACCACTTGGCCAGTTTGAACGCCTCGATGATCGCGCCCTGGAAACGCGCCGCTTCGACGGGAAGGTAGTAGAGCACCACGAAGATGCCCACCAGACCCCCCAGTACCTTCAGTTCCTTGCGATTACCGTCGGTCATGGTTCCGTCGCCTTTCCGCCGTTGGCCACATCCGCCCGGCGCTTGGCTTCCGCATGGATCACGCCCATGGCGCAATCGAACATGCTCAAGACACACGGTGTCAGCAACCGCAGGTAGCTCCTTACACCTTCCCGCCTTTCGCCGACGATGCCGACGTTCCTCAGTTCCGCGACATGCCGGGAGAGCGTGGACTTGTTCATCGGAAACAGGGGCTGCAACTCGCAGATGCAACGCTCGCCCCGGCTCAACTCGTCCACGATCTTCAGCCGCACCGGACTGGCCAGTGCCTTCATCACCTTTGCCCGCGCCGCAAGTTCTTCTGGGCTCATGACCAAATACCATACGCATAGTTGCGCAACAAAGCAACTAAAGAACAAGCCGCGGCTAAGCCATGAGCATCAACCGCAGACCAATCGCGGCTACGCGGCTATCAAGCTATCAATCGCGGCTAAGCCATAGTAATTATTTATTATACATGAAGTTATAAAAGAATATGCCCTTTTTATTGACTTTAAAATTAAATTATATCATTAAAATCAGGACTCTAATGAATCATAGGCATATCCTATTCCTGTGGTTAGGCCTCGATCTACGCGCTATCTGAAAAACGGGTTTGTCTACCATTTGACCCACCGTTGCCATGACGGCAGGTTCTTCCTCCGGTTCGCCAGGGAGCGGGACCTTTACCGGGAGTGGTTGCGTGTGGGCGCCTTGCGCTATCGCGTGGCTGTCCTGGGGTATACGATAACGTTCCACCATGTTCACATGGTGGAAGTCAGGCGCTATCAACCGGCCAGATTGAACGTCAGGCATAGTGGACGGAAGCCGTCGCCGGAGGCAACGAGGCGATCATTGAGAATTCGATCCAGACCGGTCCGTACCGTCAGTCGCTAAAAAAGCACGAACATCCTATATCGGATCAGGAGCTGGTCTGGATCTTACAGTAGGGAAGGTCGGCACTGGTTTCTTAAACAGCGAATTTTAATAAAATATATGATATTTAAGACATAAAAAAAGCTATATATAAGAAGCAAATCATTTATAAATAAGTGGTTATTACGGCTTGACCACAGAAACATCCACAGAAACACAGAAACAAAGCACCGAAATCAGATATCGTTGACGATAGAAGGGGTGGAGCAGAAGGGATTCGAACCCTCGACCCCCACGTTGCGAACGTGGTGCTCTACCAACTGAGCTACTGCCCCGTGCGCGGGAAAGATCTACCGGGAACCGGGAGCCGCGCGCGATGCCCGGCTGCCGGCACGCTGTTACGGGGCTGGCGCCGCTATGCCCGCATGCTTGGCCATCTGCTTCATTTTCTTCTTGAGCTGTTTTTCGCGGATGGACAATTTCGGCTTGTTCGTCCGCCCGGAGTTCCCCCGATCCATGCTTTTTACCATGGTATGTTTCCCCCGATTTCCCCCGACAAAAGAATGGTTTCGGATCGGGGCGTAGTATGGCCGGAGGATGGGGCCGGTGTCAAACGCAATTTCAGGTTCCTGCCGACTCCGGGCGTCGGCGGAGCACCACCAGGGCGCTGCCGACGAGGATGACGGCCACGCCGAGCGCGTCTATGCGTGCCACGGCCTTGCCCAGGAAGCAATAGGCGGCCAGGATGGTGAACAGGGGTGCAAACGGCTCGATGGCCGATGCCATGAAGACCTGCATGCGCTGGAGCCCGATATTGTAGAGCAAAAACGGGATACCGGTCGTCGCCACTCCCTTCAGCAACAGCCAGCCCCACTGGGAAGAGTTCAATGAGAGCAAGGGCGTGAGGCCGCCGGTCCCCAGGCTATAGAGCAGGGTCAGCGCCCCGGCGAGTGTCAGCCTCACGGCGATCAGTTCGACGGGCGTGAACACGTTCAGCAGGGCCTTGGAACTCACCGTGCCGCAACCCGAGATTCGCCAGGCCGATCAACACGATGCCGGCCAGCGCCCGGCGGTCGAGCCGTTCGCCAAGGAAGCAGACCGCCAGGATCACCGCCGCCGCCATCTGGGTACGCAGCACGGCGCTGACCACGCCGGGATTCATGAACCGGAGGGCCGCCACGTAGCAGACCTGGCAGAGCGCCGTGAACAGGGCCGCTTGCACGACCAGCAACCCGAAATGCCGCCGCGAGACCGCCCGGCGCCGCTTCACCACGACGGCCAGGTACGGGAAAAACATGAGCCCGGCGATGAGCGAGGCGAGCCCGGCCAGCAGCGCGCGCGGCACGGCGGGCCCGATGCGGCAGACGACAATCGGGTCGAGCGCCCAGAGGGCCCACGCCAGGATCATGATGCCGACCCCGCGCCGGTCCGCCGCCAGGGGGGCGCGGCGCGGGGCCGGGTCCGCCGGGCTCGGGCCGCGCGCGTTCACAGGCCCAGGTTCCAGCGCCGCAGGCGCGGCAGCGCGGCGTCGTGGGTCAGGTCGTACCAGATCGGCGTGACAGCGACGTAGCCCTGCTCGAGCGCGCGGATATCGGTCCCGGCGGCCGTCCCGGTCCGCTTGAGCTCGCCGTCCATCCAGTAATACGTGTCGCCGCGGGGCGTCGTGCGCTTGTGGAAGATTTCGGCGAACCGCGAGCGGCCCATGCGCGTGACGGCCACGCCCTTGACCCGGCTCAGCGGGCGGTTGGGCACATTGACGTTCAGCAGCGTGTCCGGGGGCAGCCGCCGGGCGAGCAACTCGCCCGCGAGGCGCCGGGCGACGTGCGCAGCCGTCTCCCAGCGCGGCTGGGTGAACGACGCCAGCGAAATCGCCATGCTGGGAATTCCCAGGATGGCGCCTTCCGTCGCGGCCGACACCGTGCCGGAATAGATCACGCTGATCCCCGTATTGGGCCCGAGGTTGATGCCGCTGAGCACCAGGTCCGGCCTCCGCTTGAGCAGGACCGTCACGGCCAGCTTGACGCAGTCGGCCGGCGTGCCGCCCACGGCATAGCCTTCGAAGGCGCCGTCGCGGCGGATGTACTGGATCTTGATGGGATCCGAGAGCGTAATGGCGTGGCCCACGGCGCTCTGCTCGGCGGCCGGGGCCACGATCGAGACCTCGCCGAGCCCTCGGACCGCCTGGTGGAGCGCCATGATGCCGGGCGCGAAGATCCCGTCGTCGTTGCAGATCAGGATGTGCGGTTTCATGGGACGTTGCCGCGCCGGCTCAGGCGAGGCCGGCCACGTGCTTGAGCCGCTCGATGACCGGCAGTTTCTGGGTGCACACCTTCTCGCAGGCGCCGCAGGCCGTGCAGGCCGCGGCCAACGACGGCGCGAGGTCCCACTCGAAGGAGAGGGCCCGTCGGATGGCGGCGTCGCCCCCGCCGAGCAGCTTCTGGTTGTAGGCCATCATGAGCTGGGGGATGGGCACCTGGGCCGGGCATTTCCGGCAGTAGCCGCAACCCGTGCAGAGGCGGTCCAGGTCGCGGGTGAGCAAATCCTGCACCGCCGCGATCCGCTCCGGCGTCCAGGGGACGAAGGGCTCGACCGCGGCGGCGGCCGCTTCGACCTCGGCGGCGTCGGCGCAGCCGACGAGCGCCACGCTCACGCCCGGCGTGCCGACCACGTAGCGCAGAGCGCCCTCGACCACGGTGCGGTCCGCCGGGCCCTGCAGGAACGAGAAGAGCCGGGCATTGCGCGGGATCACGCCGCCGCCCAGCGGATTCATGCACACCACGGCGCGACCCAGACGCCGGGCCGCCTCGATGGCCTGCGCGCGGAAGGGGGCATTGATCGCCGAGGTGCCCAGCGTGACCCCGGCAAAGGGATAGTCGCGCAGTGCCGCCTCAATCGCCGCGCCGTCCATGTGGGTGGAGACAAAGACCTCGCCGACGAGCCCTTCCTCCCGGGCGCGGAAGGCGGCCGCGATCGCGCCGCCCGCGCGCCGGGCCGGCAATTCCTCGGGCTTGAGGATGCACCAGATGTGGAAGACGTCCACGCGGTCGCGCCGCAGCCGGCGCAGCGAGGTATCGAGGTCGCGCCGGAGCCCGTCGGCGTCCGCGGCGCTGGACTTGGTGCTGACGAGCACCGGCTTGTCGGCCAGCGATTCGCCGAACCGCTCCTCGGACTTGCCCTTGAAATAGCTCGATGCGGTGTCGAAATAGGTGATGCCTAGGGCCACGGCCCGTTCGAGGGCGGCGGCGCAGGCGTCTCGGTCGTCAATGGCGCGGAACCGCATGCCGCCGAATCCGATGGCGCTGACGCGGCGTCCCGTGGTTCCAAGGTCGCGGTAGATCATGGCTGTCTCCGAAGCCGGCCCGATCCCGGCTCGCGTGCGGGCTAGTAATGCCGAAAATCGGCAGCCTGTCAAAAGATTTCGCGTCCGCCGCAAGGCCTCGGCCGCGCGGCGCTACCGGCCCGTGCGTCCGGCAGGAGCCGGGCCGCGCGGCGTTCCGGCATAGGAGCCGCGGGGCCCTGCCGCAGGCTGGGCGGGCCTGGGAAACCCGCTCTGGCACGCCCCGCCCGGGCCGGAAACAGGCCGGAAACAAGGCTTGCGCCGGGATACCCGCTGCGTCTATAATAATTGGCTGTAAGAGGCGTAAAGCGTCGTGCCGGGCGTGGGGCGGGAAGAACCTGCCGGGGGGACAGGCCGGCCACGCGGGGGCAGAATATCCGGTGAGCGCTGCCGGATGGATCGAGGAGCCACATCATGAAAAAAGTCAAGCTGCCGCGCCGGACCACAGGGGCCAGGCGGGTGACCTTCCAGGTGACCGCCGCACCGAAGAGCGAGGTATGCCTGGCCGGGACTTTCAACCAGTGGGATGCCAAGCGGCACCCGATGAAAGACACCAAGGGGACCGGGACCTACACGATCACGCTGATGCTGCCGCGCGGCGAATACCAATATAAGTTCGTAGTCAACGGCACGTGGGTTGTGGATCCCGAGTGCCGCAACTGGGTGCGCAACAATTACGGCACGCTGAACAGCCTGCTCAAGGTGGAGTAAGGCCGGGCGCCATGCAGACCCTGCAGACGTTTCTCATCGCACCCGTCATACCCGACGCCCTGAGATTCCTGGAGACCCTGTCGCGCAACCTGTGGTGGTCCTGGAACGCCGACGCCATCGAGTTGTTCCGGCGCATGCACCGCGAGTTGTGGAAGGAGACGCGCCACAACCCGGTGCTGTTCCTCAGCCGCCTGACCCAGGAGCGGCTCACGGCGCTGGCGGCGGACGAAAGCTTCATGGCACACCTCGAGCGGGTGCGGCAGGCGTTCGAGAAGGAAACGCTGCAGCCGGCGGAGTCGCGCAACCCGGCGTACGAGGACAGGGACTGCATCGCGTATTTCTGTGCCGAGTTCGGTGTCCACGAAAGCCTGCCCCTGTTCGCCGGCGGGCTCGGCGCGCTGGCCGGCGACCACCTCAAGGCGGCCTCCAACATGGGGCTGCCGCTCGTGGCCGTCGGCCTGCTGTACCGGCAGGGCTATTTCCGTCAATACCTGAACACCGACGGCTGGCAGCAGGAGACGTACCCCGAAAACGAGATTCATGCCCTGCCGCTCGAGCCCGTCCCGGGGCCCGGCGGCGCTCCGCTGACAATTTCCATTCCGGCGCCGGGGCATCCGCTCAAGGCATCGGTGTGGAAGGCCCAGGTGGGCCGGATCCCGCTGGTCCTGCTGGACGCGCACATCCCGGACAATCCGTCCGAATGGCGCGACATCACCGCGCAATTGTACGGGGGCGACCAGCGCACGCGCCTGCTGCAGGAGATCCTGCTGGGCATCGGCGGGCTGCGCGCGCTGCACGAGATGGGCCTCGAGCCGCGGGTCTGCCACTTGAACGAGGGGCACTCGGCCTTCAGCGCCCTCGAGCGCATGGCCCGGCTGATGCAGACCCGCGGGCTGGACTCGAAGGCGGCGCTGGAAATCGTGGCGCGCACCACGGTCTTCACCTCCCACACGCCCGTTGCCGCCGGACACGACGAGTTTCCCGCCGAACTGCTGCGCCCGTTTTTCGAGGCCCTGAGCGAGTCGCTGCGGATCGCGCCGGACGACATTATCCGGCTCGGCCAGGCGGTCCGCGCCGACGCGCGCGCGCCGCTCTCGATGACCGTGCTCGCGCTACGGCTGGCCCAGTATGCCAACGGGGTCAGCCGCCTGCACGGGGCCGTGGCGCGCCGGATGTGGGCGCACCTCTGGCCGGGC
>CAZUYI010000030.1:9113-14227 GCA_964624095.1 uncultured Verrucomicrobiota bacterium
CAGCCGCCTGCACGGGGCCGTGGCGCGCCGGATGTGGGCGCACCTCTGGCCGGGCCGCCCGGCGGACGAGGTCCCGATCTGCGCGATCACCAACGGGGTGCACACGCCGTCGTGGCTCTCGCCGGAAAACCTGCTGCTCTTCGACCGCTACCTAGGTCCGCAGTGGCACACGCGCCCGGGCGATGCCGCCATGCCGGCGCGCATCGAGCAGATTCCCGACGAGGAGCTATGGCGGGCGCACGAGATCAGCCGCTCGCGGCTGACCCGCGAGTGCCGCGACCGCCTGGCGCGCCAGCTCCGGCAGCGGCACGCCGGCAAGGCGGACATCGAGGCGGCCAAGTCCGTGCTCGATCCGGACTCGCTGACCCTGGGCTTTGCGCGGCGGTTCGCGACCTACAAGCGCGCCGGCCTGCTGCTGCACGACCTGGCGCGGCTCGAGGCGCTCCTGGGCGGCGACACGCCGATCCAGATCGTCTTCGCCGGCAAGGCGCACCCGCGTGACAACGAGGGCAAGGAGCTCATCCGCCAGATCGTGCACGTTTCGCGGCGCGCCTCCGTGCGGCGCCGGCTCATTTTTCTCGAGGATTACGACATTGACCTGGCCCGCACGCTGGTGCAGGGCGTGGACGTGTGGCTGAACACGCCGCGCCGCCCGCTCGAAGCCAGCGGCACGTCCGGCATGAAGGCGGCCGTGAACGGAGCGCTGAACCTGAGCGTGCCCGACGGCTGGTGGGACGAGGCCTATGCGCCCGAGCGCGGCTGGAGCATCGGCCACGGCGAGGAATACTCGGACCCCGTCTACCAGGACGCCATCGAGAGCCAGGCGCTCTACACCCTGCTCGAAAACGAGGTGGTTCCCTGTTTCTACACCCGGTCGGCGGACCACCTGCCGTCCGCCTGGATCGCCATGATGAAGGCCTCCATGAAAATGGCCTTCGCCGGCTTCAGCAGCCACCGCATGGTGCGCGAATACGAGGAGCGCTGCTACATTCCCGCCCTGATGCGCGGGCGCGCCCTGCTGGCCGATGACGCGGCCGAGGCCCAGGCCCTGGCCGCCCAGCACGCGCGCCTGGCGCGGTTGTGGCCGCACCTGCGCGTGGGCCGGCCCGCGGCCCAGGCCGACCTGCGGCGGCTGCGCGTGGGCGACGCCTTCATCGTCACCGTCACGGCCGAACTCGGCAAGCTGCGCCCGGACGACGTGGACGTGCAGTTGTATTACGGGCCGCTGACCGCCTCGGATGCCGTGGCCTCCGGCCAGGCGCAGCCGATGGCGCTCGTGCGGGCCGGTCCAGACGGCCGGTGCGAGTTCGAGTGCCGGGTGGACTGCGGGCATACCGGGCGGTTCGGCTTCACGGCCCGCGCCGTGCCGCGCGGCGACGACTGGACCCGACACCTGCCCGGTTGCCTGACCTGGGCCGACGAGCCGCCGTGATCCGCGCGCCGGCCGACTGAACAACGGAACAGGAGATCCCGCCATGGCGGCACCGCCGCACCGGCCGCGCATTCTGGTCGTGACGCCGGAGATCACCTACCTGCCGCACGGCATGGGCAACATGGCCAACTACCTGGTGGCCAAGGCCGGCGGGCTGGCGGACGTCTCCGCGGCGCTGGTCAGCGCGCTGTTCGAGCAGGGCGCCGACATCCACGTGGCGCTGCCCCACTACCGGCAGCTCTTCAACTTCAACATCGGGCAGCTGATCAGCGAGGAACTGCGCGCCTACCAGGCCAAGCTGCCCGACGAGCGCATTCACCTGGCCGAGGACCGCATTTTCTACTACCGCGCCGACGTGTACAATCCGCACGAGGAGGAGAACCCGCGCCTGGCGCTGGCGTTCCAGCGGGAGGTGATCAACAACATCCTGCCCCGTGTCCGGCCGGACCTGATCCACTGCAACGACTGGATGACCGGCCTGGTGCCCGCCGCGGCGCGGCGCCTGGAGATCCCCTGCCTGTTCACCGTCCACAACATCCACTCGTTGCACACGACCCTGGCCCGCATCGAGGACAGCGGCATTGACGCCGCCGGGTTCTGGCGCTCGCTCTACTACCGCTGGATGCCCTCGACCTACGAGGACACCCGCGAGCGCACCCCGGTGGACTTCCTGGTCAGCGGCGTGTTCGCCGCCCACTTCATCAATACCGTAAGCCCGACCTTCCTGGCCGAGTTGACGGAGGGCCGGTTCGATTTCGTGGACCAGAACCTGCGCCGGGAGCTGGCGGCCAAGCGCGCGGCGGGCTGCGCGGCGGGTATTCTGAACGCGCCCAACCCGTCCTACGATCCGGCGTCCGATCCGGCGCTGGCGCGCCGTTACGGGCCGGACGACGCCCTGGCCGGCAAGCGCGACAACAAGCGCGCCCTGCAGCGGCAGCTGGGGCTGGCGGAGGACGACGACGCCCCGCTGTTCTTCTGGCCGTCGCGGCTCGATCCGGTCCAGAAGGGCTGCGCGCTGCTGGCCGACCAGCTGTACGAGGTGACGCACCGCTACCGGCGCGACGGGCTGCAGATGGTGTTCGTGGCCAACGGGGTGTTCCAGCCGCACTTCCACGAGATCGTGTGCCGGCACGGCCTGCATGCCTGCGTGGCGGTCAGCAACTTCAACGAGGACCTCTCGCGCCTGGCGTACGCGGCCTCGGATTTCGTGCTGATGCCCTCGCGCTTCGAGCCCTGCGGCCTGCCGCAGATGATCAGCTGCAAGTACGGCAGCCTGCCGGTCGCCCACGACACGGGCGGCATCCACGACACCATCGCGCCGCTCGATGCCGACCGCAACGAAGGCAACGGGATCCTGTTCCGCGACTACGACCGACAGGCCTTGAGCTGGGGCATCGAGAAGGCCGTGACGTTTCACCGGCGGCCAGCCGCCGTGCGCCAGGCCCAGCTGGCGCGGATCATGCGCGACAGCGCCGAGCGGTTCACCCACGCCGTCACCGCGCGGCGCTACCTCGAGCTCTACGAAGCCATGCTGGACCGGCCGCTGGTGCCGGCCTGACCGAAAGCCGGCCCGGACCGCGGGCCGGGGAGGGCTCCGTGACCCACACAGACCCGTCGGCGCGGCGCGGGCCGCGGCTGGTGCAGGACGATCCCTACCTGGCGCCGTATGCCGGGATCATGGCGCGGCGGACCGCGCTGGTCCGGGAGACGGCGGCGCGCCTGGCGGGCGCCGCGGGCCGCGGGGGATTGCGCGCGGCGGCGTCCGTGCACCGGGACCTGGGGCTGCACCGGCGCGGCGGCGAGTGGGTGCTGCGCGAGTGGGCTCCGAACGCGACGGCGCTGTTGCTGGTCGGGTCATGCACCCGCTGGCGCGAGGATCCCGCCCTGGCCGCGCGCCGGCTCGACGACGGTGTCTGGGAGCTCCGGCTGCCCGGCACCGCCCTGGCCCACGGCGACCTGTACCGCCTGCGGCTGCGCTGGCCGGGCGGCGCCGGGGACCGGCTGCCGGCCTGCGCCCGGCGCGTGGTCCAGGATGCGCGCACGCTGATCTTCAACGCCCAGGTCTGGGCGCCGCCCGAGCCGTATGCCTGGCGGCACGCGCCGCCCGGCGGCGCGCGGCGCGAGGCGCCGCTGATCTACGAGGCGCACGTGGGCATGGCCCAGGAAGAAGGCCGCGTGGGCACCTACCGCGAGTTCCAGGACCGCGTCCTGCCGCGGATCGCCGAGGCCGGCTACACCACGCTCCAGCTCATGGCCATCCAGGAACACCCGTATTACGGCTCGTTCGGCTACCACGTGACCAACTATTTCGCCGCCTCGTCCCGGTTCGGCACGCCCGAGGACCTGAAGGCCCTCGTGGATGCCGCCCACGGCGCCGGCCTGGCCGTGATCATGGACCTGGTCCATTCCCACGCCGCCCGCAACGAGGTCGAGGGGCTCGGCCGGTTTGACGGCACGGTCACCCAGTATTTCCATGCCGAGCCGCGCGGCGTGCATCCGCTCTGGGATTCGCGCTGCTTCGATTACGGCAAGCTGCCGGTGCTCCGGTTCCTGCTCTCGAACTGCCGGTTCTGGCTCGAGGAGTACCGGTTCGACGGGTTCCGGTTTGACGGCATCACCAGCATGCTCTACCGGCACCACGGGCTGGGCAAGGCGTTCACGCACTACGACGACTACTTCGGCGAGGCGGTGGACGAACAGGCCCTCGTCTACCTCGCGCTGGCCAACACGCTGATTCACGCCGTGCGGCCGGACGCCCTGACCGTGGCCGAGGACGTCAGCGGCATGCCCGGCCTGGCCGTCCCGGCCCGCCACGGCGGCATCGGGTTCGATTACCGGCTGGCCATGGGCGTGCCGGATTACTGGATCAAGCTCACGAAGGACACCCGCGACGAGGACTGGCCGATGGGCGGGCTCTGGCACGAGCTGACCAATCGCCGCCGCGACGAGCGGGTCATCGCGTACGCGGAGGCGCACGACCAGGCGCTGGTGGGCGACCAGACCCTTGTGTTCCGGCTGATCGGCCCGGACATGTACGAGCACATGGCCCTGGACCGGCGCACGCTGCGGGTGGACCGCGGGCTGGCGCTGCACAAGATGATCCGTTTGGCGACGCTGGCCACGGCCGGCCACGGCTACCTGAACTTCATGGGCAACGAGTTCGGGCACCCGGAATGGATTGACTTCCCGCGCGAGGGCAACGGGTGGAGTTATCACTATGCCCGGCGCCAGTGGCGGCTGCGCGACGATCCCCGGCTGGCGTACCGGTTCCTGGCTGACTTCGACAAGGCCATGATCGAGCTGGCCCGTCTGGCCCGCTGGCTCGGCGACCCGGACCTGCGGCTGCGCCTCGAACACGAGGCCGACAAGCTGCTGGGATTCGAGCGGGCCGGCCTGCTCTTCCTGTTCAATTTCCACCCCGAACACTCCTATCCCGACCGGCCCATCCCGGCCTCGCCGGGCGAGTACCGGCTGGTGCTCGACAGCGACGCGCCGGGGTTCGGGGGGAGCGGCCGCGTGGCGCCCAACCAGGTGTATTTTACCCGGCCCGGCCCGGCGCCGGGCGCGGACGCGCACCTGACCGTATACCTGCCCGCCCGCTGCGCGCTCGTGTTGCAGCGGGCGCGGCCCGCGCCCGCCGGGCGCCGGCGCCGACGCGGCGCCGTCGCGGTTGACAGCCGCC
>CAZUYI010000031.1:0-7041 GCA_964624095.1 uncultured Verrucomicrobiota bacterium
GTACCAGTTGTTCCGCCAGGAGCATCGCTGGGTAGCCACGTACGGAAAGGATAAGCGCTGAAAGCATCTAAGTGCCAAGCCCCCTCCAAGATCAGATTTCCCTTCCGCGCAAGCGGGACTGAAGGCAGGTTGTAGACTACGACCTTGATAGGCCGGGTGTGTAAGCGCCGCGAGGCGTTGAGCTAACCGGTACTAATCCGCCGTGCGACTTGACTGCGTTTTGCCCCTCATCGCTCGATCGCGAGCAGGTTGGCTTGTCAACCCTATGCAATTCGATTTTTTCCCGGTGACCATGGCGGGGAGGTAACACGCGTTCCCATTCCGAACACGACCGTGAAGGGCCCCTGCGGCAATGGTACTATGGTGTAGTCCATGGGAGAGTAGCACGTTGCCGGGAATTCTTGACAGCGAGGCGTCCCGCCGCGAGGCGGGGCGCCTCGTGTGTTTCCCGGGAGCGCGCGCGGACGGCGGTCAGGCCGGAGGTTGCAGGGCCTGGGCCACGGCCTTCAGCAGGGTGGCGACGGGGTACGGCTTCTGGAGGAACGGCCAGCCCCGCTGATGAATGGCGGGCCAGCGCGATTCCTGATCGGAGTGGCCGCTGGTCAGCAACACGCGCAGGCCGGGCCGCCGTGTGAGCAGCCGCTCCAGCAGGGTCAGGCCGTTGCCGTCCGGCAGGAGGACGTCGCAGAAGACGAGGTCGAACGGGGCAGCGGCGTGTTCGAACAGCACGGCGGCCTCCCGCAGGCTGGATGCCGCCGCCACCTCGTAGCCATTGGCCCGGAGCACCATGACGGCGAGCTGCTGGACGCCGGGCTCGTCCTCGACCAGCAGGATTCTCTCGCCGCGGCCCTTCAGCGCCCCCATCACAAACGTCTTGCCGGGGCAAACGGCGGGCGCCGTGTCCGTGAGGGCGGGCAGGTACAGTTTGAAGGTGGTGCCCTGGCCCGTCTCGCTGTAGACGTTGATCCAGCCCTTGTGCTGTTTGGCGATGCCGTAGGCCATGGCCAGGCTGAGGCCGGTGCCCCGCCCCTGGCCGGGGAGGGTGTAAAACGGCTCAAAGAGGTGCGGGATGGCATCGCGGTCAAGGCCCTGCCCGGTATCGGCGACGGCCAGGCAGACAAATGCGCCGGGCGTGGCCTCCGGCATCATGATGGCATCCTGGGCGGCCAGCGTGACCGTGGAGGTCGTGAGGGTCAGCTGCCCGCCGTTCGGCATCGAGTCCCGGGCATGGACCGCCAGGCTCGTGATGAGCGCTTCCAACTGCCCGGCATCGGCGTTGACCGGGTTCAGAGCGGGGGCCAGGCGGGTGGTCAGCTCGATGTTTTCGCCAATTACGCGCCGCAGCATGGTGCCCAGCGTTCGGACCAGGTCGTTGAGTTGCATCGGCGCCAGGGCCAGCTGCTGGGTGCGGCTGAAGGTCATCAACTGGCGGGTCAGATCGGTGGCCCGGTTGGCGGCCTTCCGGATTTCCTCGACGTCGGGGCGTAGCTCGTGCGAGGGTTGCATGGCGGCCAGGAGAATGTCGCTGAACCCCAGAATGGTCTGCAGGATGTTGTTGAAATCGTGGGCAATCCCGCCTGCCAGGCGCCCGATGCTTTCCATCTTCTGGGCCTGGATGGCGTGCTGCTCGTCGCGCTTCTTGGCGGTGACGTCCTGCTTGACGGCGACGAAATGCGTAATCGTCCCGGCCTCGTTCCGCACGGGGGTAATGGTCATGTCCTCGTAATACAGGGTCCCGTTCTTGCGCCGGTTGACCAACTCGCCCCGCCAGACCCGCCCGTCAAGGATCGTCGCCCAGAGCTGGCGGTAAAAGGCGGGATCGTGCTGGCCGGACTGGAGCAGCCGCAGGGTCTTGCCGGCGAGCTCGTCGAGCGGGTAGCCGGTCATCTCGGTCACGGCCTCGTTGGCCCAGATGACCCGGCCGTCGCGGTCGCTGATCAGGATCCCGTTGGCGCTGGCCGACAACGCGGCGCTCTGGAGCCGCACATGCTCCTGGGTCTGTTTGAATTCGGTGATGCAATGGTCAATACACACCAGGCCCATGATCCGGCCCCGCGGGTCGCGCAGCGGCAGCTTGGTGCACAAGAACCAGTGGTCCTGGCCGTGGCTGTCCGGCAGGATGTGTTCGTGGTCGAGCACGGGGGTTCCCTGCTGAATGACCGATTGCTCGGCCTTCTCGAGCTGGCGGGCCAGCGGTTCCGGAAAAAAGTCGCGCACGGTTTTGCCCAGCAGCGCCTCGGGCGACTCGGCCCCCAGGTGGCGGGCAAGCGCCTGGTTGGCGACCGTGAAACGCCCGGCCGTGTCCATGACGAAGATGAGAGGCGGCAGGGCATCAATCAAGGCGCGCAGCAGGCAATGTTCGTCAGCCAAGCGGCGCTCGGCGTCCAGTCTGGCGAGCCAGTCCTCGCGTTTCCGCAGCGCCCAGTGTCGGAAGCCGTAGGCGCTGACGCCGCAGATCAGGGCGAAGGCGCCTGCCCAGACCCAGCCCTGCGAGGCGCGCACCACATCGCAGAAAACGGCGCAGACAATCGAGAGCAGGATGGCGGCCAGTCCCACGGCGAGGCCCGCGGCCCAGGGGGAAAGCCAGGCGGGCGTGTTCTCACGGCGGGCTGTGGGGTCTGGAGCAGTAGGCATGAATGCCACCCGACGAATCGGCTCCTCCATATCGTCTGGCGCCAGTCTAGCCGGTTCCGGCATCCAGAGCAACCGTCAATTAGCCGGCGGGCGCGGCGGGCGGAGGCGCATGCGGCCCACGCCGGGGCAGGACGACGATCACGCCGGTGCCCTCCCGGGTGGAATCAATGCGGATGTCGCCCTGGTGGTCCCGGGTGGTCCGCTGGGCGATCGCCAGGCCGAGCCCCATGCCGCGGGCCTTGGTGGTGCAGAACGGCGAATACACCTTGGAGAGCAGTTCGGCCGGAATGCCGTCGCCGTTGTCGCGGACTTCGACCAGAACAGCGTCCGGCCAGCCCGGGGCGGAGAGGGGCGTGGCGGTGACGCGCACGGTCGGACGGGGCTTACCCGCCACGGCCTCGAAGGCGTTGGTGAGGAGGTGCCCGAAGCCTTCCCGCAGGGATCGCTCGTCGCCCGTTAGGGGCGACGTCCCGGGCGACACATCGAGGGTGACGGGCACGGCGGCAAAGGCCGGATCGGCCGCGCGCGCGATGGCCAGGCTCTGGGCCAGGAGCGCGCCGAGGTCCAGGTCCCGGAACGTCGGTTCCGGCGGGTGCGCAAAGGCGTTGATCTGCTCGGTAATGTTGTTGAGCCGCTCGATTTCCCGGGCCACCACGGAGTGGAATTCGGTGCGGAACTCGGGGTCCGCGTACCGTTCGGGCAGCAGTTGCGCGAAGGTGCTGATGGCCACGAGCGGGTTGCGGATTTCGTGCGACATGGCCGCCGCAAGTTCGTTCCAGAAGGCCAGGCGGTCGAGAGCGGCCTGCTGCTGGATGAGGGCACGGTCGCGGGTCACGTCCTGGATGAGCGCGACGGCGCCGAGGCATTGGCCGTGGTCCGACAGGCGTCGCACGTGGGCCGAGAGATGCCGTGTCTTCGCGGGGTCCTCCAGGTTGCACGGATCGGGGGCTGCGTCCTGTTCCAGGGCGCGCCAGATCAGGTCGGCCAGGCGGCTGCCCAGCATGGACACCGGCTGGTTCAGGACCCGTTCGGGGGCGATGTCCAGGACGGTGCCGGCCACGGCGTTGCACCAGCGGACGGTGCCGCCGGCATCGGTGGTGACGATCCCGGTGGGCAGGCTGTGCAGGAGCGTTTCCGCCAGGGTCTTCTGGACCGCGTGTTCCTCGGAAAGGAGCGCGTGTTCGAGAATCACGGCCACATGATCGGCCAGGATCATCAGCTCTTCCAGGTCTTCGTGGGCGAAGGGCAGGCCCGTGGCGCGGTGGCCGACAAAGAGCCAGCCGGACAGCCGCTGCTGGCCCTGCAGCGGGATGATGACTTCCGCGCCCATGGCGTCCAGGGCCTGCGTGAGAAGGGCGCGTTCGGAAGGGGTCTGCAGGTACGCGAGGGTCGAGCGCGACACCAGGTGCGCATGGGCGGACATCCAGCGCACCAGCGGGTCGCGCTCGGTGAACTCGAGCTCGTGGACCGTTTCGAGGCAACGCAGGCCGGAGCGCAGCCGGAAGGCGGTGCTGTCGCGGAGCCGCGCGAAGAGGCCCGCCCGCATGACCAGCGTGGCGCTGGCAATGGCTTCCACTATCTGATCCACCAGGCTCTGCACGTTGCCCGCGTGGCGGAAGGCGCGCGAGAAATGCTGCAGGGGCGGCCACCCGATCCGGCCGCCCGGCGGACGCCGGGCGGCCTCCGGGGGCGGCGCAGCGGCCGCCGCGCCCTCGCGGAGCGCGTGGTGTTCCCGGAGCAGGCGGGCATGGTCCAGCGCCCGGCGGAGGAGCGCCTGCAGTCGCGGGCGGTCGGCCTCCAGGTCCTCGGCCGCGTAGACCCCGGCGGCCTCGGCGGCTCGCAGGGGGTCTGAGCGGGGCAGTCCGAGGGCGATCACGAGCGCGCGCGGCCACTCGGCGAGGCAGCGCGGCAGCAACGCGGCGGCGTCGTCCTGGCGCAGGTCGAGCACCAGCGGGAGCGCGGGCGCCTGGGCCAGCAGCGCGTCGAGCCGGTCGGCCCGGTCCACGGCCCGCAGGGACACGGAAGCGTCCACGCAGGCTGCCAGCTTGCGCTGAAGCGCGTCGTCGCGCGAATACACCACGCCGTCGGGAAACGGGTTCATCGGTTCAGCCTGGCCCTATGATGACATGCCGGCTCATAAACTGCAACTGCCTTCCGAGTGGATGGCTTTGCGGCGGGCGCTCATGTTCAGCAGCAGGGGCACGAAGCGCGGCGGAAAGCCGGCCAGCCGCCGGGCCATGGACGGCCAGGAAAAAAACCGGCGGTTCGCCCGCTTGACCAGCACGTCGGATGCCGGCCCCGGGCGGTCATAACGGATCAGCGTGCGCAACCCGGTCCCCAGGTGCAGCCACCACTGGGGGTCCTCCAGGTGACCCGCCGCGGCCAGCCGCTCGTACAGCGCGGTGCCCGGAAGCGGCGTGAGCCGGAAGAACGCGGCCAGATCCACCCGGTTCCGGATCAGGAACGCCACGGTCGTATCCACGGTGTCGGGCGTGTCGTCCGCGAGGCCGAACATCAGGCTGGCAAAGACGGCGATGCGCCGGGCGCGCAGCGCCCGGATCAAGCGGGCGTACTCCTCCGGCTTGTTGAAGCGCTTGTTGTAGTGCGCCAGGCTCACCGGATTCAGGCTCTCCATGCCCACGAAGGCCATGAAGCAGCCGGCCCGGGCGGCGGCCCGGATCAGCTCGTGCTTCCGATGGAGCGTGGTGTCGATCTGGCACAGGAACCGGATGCGCAGGGGCGCCAGCGCCTCGCAGAGCGCCAGGGTGCGCGCCGGGCGGGCAAAGAAATTGTCGTCGGTAAACAGGAACGTCCGGCCCCCGCTGGCCCGGATTTCCGCCACCACCTCGTCAATCGGACGGGTGCGGATGTGCGTGCCCCAGAAGCGGGTGACGCTGCAGAAATCGCAATTGTGCGGGCAGCCCCGGGCCGTTTGGACCGGTAGAATCGGCAGGCGGCTGAACGGCGGGCGCAGGTAGCGATCGGGCCGGATCAGGTCGTAGCGGGGCTGGGGCAGGCCGGCCAGCGAGTCGCGCCGCGGACGGGCATAGGTCGGGCGCAGCGCGCCGCTTTCGAGGTCCCGGAGGAGCTCCGGCCAGGCGTCTTCCGCCTCGCCCAGCACCAGGCTGTCGGCGTGCGCCCCGGCTTCGTCCGGGCGGACCGACGCATGGATGCCGCCCAGGACCACCGGCACGCCCCGGCGCCGGTACTGATCCGCGAGTTCATAGGCGCGCCGGACATTGATGCTGGTCGTGGTGATCCCGACCAGGTCCGCCGGCGACTCGAAATCCACCGGCTCGACGGTCTCGTCGGTGATCGCGACGCGGTGAGGCGGCGGGACGAGCGCCGCCAGGAGCAGCACGGACAGGGGCGGTACCAGGGCGCGCGGCGGCTGGAAGAGCCGCCCCTCGGGCGTATAAAAGGTCGGGTAAATGAGCCGGATGTTCATGGGGTGCTGTCTGGAAGCGAAGGGCCGGCCGCCCGGGCGGCGCCGGCCGGATCGAGGGGAATGGCCACGTGAAACACGGTCCCGTGCCCGTGGACGCTGTCGACATCAATCTGGCCCTGGTGTTCCTTTACAATCCGGTGCGCGACCGAAAGGCCCAACCCGGTGCCCGTGCTTTTAGTCGTGAAAAAAGGATCGAAAATATGGGGGAGATCCTGCGAGGGAATGCCCTGCCCGGTATCCCCGATGCGGACGAGCACGTGGGGCACCGACGGCCCGTCCGGCTCGCCCTCGCCCGCGTGGCGCGGCCGCTGGACCACGGTGGTCGCGACGGTCAGGGTGCGGGGGCGCGACACGGAGTCCATGGCGTCCAGGGCGTTCAGGAACAGGTTGATGAACATCTGGCCCAGCAGGTTGGCGTCGCCCTGGATGCAGTCGTCCACGGCCTGCAGCAGGCGCACCAGTTCGATCTTCTTCTGCCAGAGCGGCTGCTGAATCAGGGCCAGCGAGCGGGCCAGGACCTCGTGCAGATGAATGGACGACAGCATGGGCTTCGCCGGCCGGGCCAGCGTCAGCAACTCGTTGACAATGCCGTCAATCCGGTTGACTTCCTGCTCGACGAGTTCGGAAAACGCCTTGCGGAAGTCGGCGTCCTCGTACCGTTCGGGCAACAGCTGGGTAAAGGTCTTGATGGTCACCAGCGGGTTCTTGATTTCGTGGGCCATGCCGGCGGAGAGCGTGCCCAGGCTGGCGAGGCGGTCGCTGCGCCGGACCTGCTGTTCCAGCTTCCTGATGGCGGTCTGGTCGTGCGCCACGAGCAGGGCGCCCAGAATGCGGTGGTCGGGGTTCTCGAACCGCACGCTGCTCAGCCGGACCGGGATCGGCTCGCTGCCCGCGCCCGGCGTGAGAACCATGTCGAGATCCCGGACGCCGCGGCCCGTGTCGAGGACCTGGTCCACGAG
>CAZUYI010000031.1:7051-14223 GCA_964624095.1 uncultured Verrucomicrobiota bacterium
GATGCCAGCGGGGCCGGCAGCGCCGCGGCCGGCCGGCCGACCATGGGGGCCTGCGGGCACCCGGTGAGCCGGCCGGCTTCGCGGTTGAAAACGGTGATGATGCGGTCGGCATTCACGGCGATGACGCCGCTGACCAGGGTATCCACCAGGAATTCGTTGTAGCGCTTGCCGGTCTGCACCTCGGTGTACAGGCGCGCATTGTCAATGGCAATGGCCAGTTGGTCGCACAGCAACTGGAGGGCGTCCTGCTCCCGGGCGCCATAGATGCGTCCCGAGAGCCTAGGCCCGAGCAGCAGCAGCCCGGCCAGCTGGCCCTTGGCGTAGATGCCGAGCGCCAGCTCCATCTTCAGCCGGGTCAGGCTGCGGCAGGCGTCCCAGAGGCGCGTGTCGTAGTAGATTCGCCGGGCCACGTCGCGCTCGAGCGGTTCCGCGCGGGTCTGCAGGTGGCGCGCGAGCGGATCGCCGGCGGACAGCACGAGCGGTGCCCCCCGGTCCGGCGGCGGGTAGCGCTGGCGGAACCCGCCCGGCTCCGCGAGCAGCACCGCAGCGCGCTGGGTGCCGACGGCCCCGGTCAGGGTGAGGCAGAACTGCTCGAGCAGGGCGTCCAGCGTGGTCACGGACTGCAGCAGGCGCATGGTGCCGCGGATGGCGTCCTGGATGTTGAGGGCCTGGGCGCTGAGAAACAGCCGCTGGGAAAGCCGCTGCATGCCGCCGACAGCCGGGGCCATGGAGAACGCCAGCGTCAGCGCGGCGGCCAGGTGGGCGAGCAGCGGCAACCCGCCGTACAGCCGGTGCAGGGCCCAGTCGGACGCGGTCCACACGAGCAGGTAAAGGGCCGTCAGCCCGGCGGCCAGGACGCCGTAGGCGATGATTCGCCGCACGACGTCGGACACGTCCATGATGCGCCGCGTGGCGATGCCGTAGGCGACGAACCCGTCCAGGAGGACCACGGCCAGCGGAGACGCTTGGGCCAGGCTCCACTGGCCGGACAACGCGGGCAGGATTTGGGCGATGAACACCGCGCTCATGGAGCCCAGCATGCACCCGAGCAGGGTGAAGTTCAGCTCGGCGCGGTGCACGCCGGTCAGTGTGTGCAAATCCCGCCGGAGCTCGATCAGCAGCACGCCGATGGCGGCCAGGTAGTAGGCGATGTACAGCAGGTTGCCGAGCCCGTAGACCGGCTCGTGAAAGGCGCCCGTCCGAATACGGGCGTCCTGGATGAAATAGGGCGACTGGCACAACAACGCCAGGGGCAGGATCAGCGACAGCCACATCAACAGCCGTTTCCGGATTTGCTGCCGATAGCCGACGCGCCCCGTAATGGCCAGGCGCAGCAGGTCTATGGCCGCCGGGATCAGCGCCGGCCAGATGCTGGCCTGCTGCATCCAGAACACCACGGCGTCACGGTCGGTGGCGTACGACCCGGCCGTCAGGCAGATCAGCCAGCCCGACACCGTGAGCGTCAGCGCCAGGTAATGCACGTTGGCCGGGCGGCGCGGGTTGATCGCGAATACCAGGACGCCCAGCACCCCGTTGACGGCCAGGGCCAGCCACGTGGAGAACCGAAACAGGATCATGGCGGCGCACCCCGTTCCAGGATGAGACTGCTGTTGCCGCGTCCGAATCCGTGGGTGTTGATCAGGACCGCCCGCAGCCGCGCCCGGCGGGGCGCGCCCGGCACGACGTCGAGCGGGCACTCGGGGTCGGGAAACTCGTAGTTGGCCGTCGGGGGGACCTGGTGATGCCGTAGCGCCATGGCCGCGGCGATGACCTGGAGCACCCCGCCCGAGCCCATCGGGTTCCCGGTCACGCCCTTGATGGACGTTACGGGCACCCGCAGGGCCCGGTCGCCGAACACGCGCCCAATGAGCTGGCTTTCGACGCGGTCCATCTGTGGGTCGCTCGGTGCGTGGGCGAACACGGCGTCCACCTGGTCGGGCTGTTTCGGGGTGTTGGCCAGGGCGAGCCGCATGGACCGCTCCAGGCCGCTGCCTTCCTCGCTGTCCGGCGCGTCGGCGCACGTGCCGTAGCCGGCCAGCGCCGCGTACACCGGCGCGCCGCGGGCCCGCGCCCGGTCGGCGTGCTCCAGCACGATCACGCCGGATCCCTCGGCCATGAGGCCGCCGTCCCGCGTGCGATCAAACGGCCGGCTGGCCCGATGCGGCTCGTCGTTGCGCTGCGAGACGCGGCGGGACTTGATGAAGGACTCGAACACCACGCGGGTCATCACCGAGTCCGCGCCGCCGGCCAACGCGAGGTCGGCCCGGCCGGTTCGGATCAGCTCCGCGGCGGCGGCAAGGGCATCCAGGCTCGAGGCGCAGCCGTCCGAAATCGTCAGCAGCCGCGCGCGCAGTCCGAGCCCGTAGGCGATCGCGCTGGCCGCCGCGTGCGGCACGCCGGCCACGCAGGTATAGGGAGCCAGTGGTTTGAAGGCCAGCTCCATGGCGTTGCTGCTCACGCCCATGACCACCGGCACGTCCGCCAGGGAGCGGAGTTCGGCGATGTCCAGCCCGGCGTCCCGGATGGCCATGCCGGCCGCCGCAAGCCCGAACTGCGCAAACCGCGCCAGCCGCCGCGGCTTGAGGCCGGGCGGCAGGAAGCGCCGCGCGTCGAACCCCTTGACTTCGCCGGCCATGCGGCACGACAGATCGTGCGCGTCGAACAGCGTGATCGGACCGATCCCGCTCCGGCCTTCCAGCAGTGTGCGCCAGAAGTCCTCCACCCCGATCCCATTGGCTGCCACGACGCCCAGGCCGGATATCACAACGCGCGGCTCCGGGATGATTCTGCGCATGTGACTGGCTCCGCGATCGCTCGTCCCCGGCGGGGACACGGCGCGCGCTCCTGCTGAGTTTCTAGGACGCCCATACTATAGCGACGCGCCGGCTGAGGAAAGAGGAAAAACTCCCTCGCGATGCGCGGGTGTCCCTCCAGAAACAGGGCGGCGCCCCTGGGGGTTGGGCCGCGGGAACGCACTCCCCGTCCGGGCAATCCCGCCCCAGCGGGCCGGCCCAAAAACAGTTGACATCCTGGCTCTGGCTCCCGACTATACAGTGCCATCGGGGGGGGCGTGGCGAGCCGGCCGGAACGGGGCGCGTCCCTCAGGCATGCAACCTGTCGAGAAAGGGGGCGTTATGAAACGGCGGCGTCGGACGAGTTGGGTGGCGGCGGTCGTGTCGGCGATGGTGGGCGTGACCGCGGCCTGGGCCGACGGCTATCGCAATCCGCCTGACGGGCCGCTGGCCCTCGGCCGGATCGGCGGGCGGATCGTGGACGTGGACGACGCCACGGCCGTCTCCCACAATCCCGCCAACCTGGTGGGCCTGCGCCAGGTGACGATTCAGCCCGCCGTTACGCTGGGATACAGCGAGAAGAAGTACACCGATCTTCAGGGGCGCCATACCGTCTCGGAAGATCCCTGGCGCATGCTGCCCAGCGCCTACGCCGCCGTGCCGCTTAAACCGGGCGTGCTGACTCTGGGCCTGGGCGTCAGCGTGCCCTATGGCCAGTCCACGCGCTGGGATGAGAACAGCCTCTTCCGCTACACCGCCCCCTATTACGCCCGGATGCGCGTGGTGGACCTGTCGCCCGCCCTCGGCGTGCGTGTCACGGACCGGCTCTCCCTCGGGCTGGGCCTCGATCTCTACGATGCCGACCTGGATTTCCAGCAGTTCCTGCCCTGGTCCATGATGACCGGCAACCCGGCGGACCCCGACGGCATCATGAGTTTTTCGGGCGATGGCCAGGCCGTGGGCGGCAACCTCGGCGTGACCTTCAAGCTGACCGAGTCGCAGCGGCTGGCGTTCACCTACAGTCTGCCGTTCGATATGGACTACGACGGGGACTTCAAGCTCAGCCAGATTCCAGCCGGGGCCCCCGCCGCCGCGGAGAGCGATTTCAGCACCACGGTCAAGTATCCGCAGATTGCCGCGGTGGGGTACAGCGTGCGGCTGACGGAGACGATCCGCGTGGAGGCCAACGTCGAGTGGCTCGAACATTCGCGCAACGCGACCATGCCCCTAGACATCGGGCTGAACAATCCGCTGCTTCTCCAGGCCCTGGGCACCAACTCGCTGCCGCAGGAGTGGAAGGACACCTGGACCTTCGGCCTGGGCGGCGACTGGCAGTTTCATCCGAACTGGCAGCTCCGCGCCGCCTATCTCTACATGCCGTCGCCCGTGCCGCAGCATACCCTGATTCCCTCGGCGGCCGAGCAGGACCAGTCCGTGGTCTCGCTCGGACTCGGGTACCGGCAATCGCATCACGCCGTGGATCTGGCCCTGGCGCAGGGCCTGTTCCGCGGCCGCGAGGTGCACGGGAACCGGAACCCGGCCTACAACGGCGACTACGATTTCCGGTCCACGCTCCTGGGGATCAGCTACCAGTATGCCTTTTGACCGCTCCCCGCCTCGATGCGGGCCGTAGAGGAACCGCCATGCAGGCCGTGCCGTCCAAGCCGCGGGTGCTGGTGATTGACGATGAACTCGGGCCCCGCGAAAGCCTCCGCATGCTGCTCAAGCTCGAATGCGAGGTGGACTGTGCCGCGTCCGTTGACGAGGGGCTGAGCCGGTTCCGAGAGGCGGCGCCCGACCTCGTGATCCTCGACATCCGCATGCCCGGCCGCACCGGCATAGACGGCCTGCGTGCCATCCGCGCCCTCGATCCCCTCGTGTCGGTCATCATGCTGACGGGTTACGGCGCCCTCGAGACAGCCCAGGAAGCCCTGCGGCTGGGCGCCAACGACTACCTCAACAAGCCGTTCGACACCGCCCGTATCCTGCAGGTGGTGCGCGAGTACACCCGGCGCACCCGGCTCGAACGCCGGCGCGCGCAGGCCGAAGCCGAGGTGCAGACCGTGAACCGCCGGCTGACCGAGCAGCTCGCCCAGCGCGAGCGCATGGCGCAGCTGGGACAGCGGTCCATGGAGTTGGCCCATGACATGAGCAGTCCGCTCACGGCGATCCTGGGCTATGTCGAGATGCTCAGCGAGCAGCTCCAGGCGTCCCGCGCCCAGCTCGGCCCGCAGTTCAAGGACAGCATGGAATGCCTGGGCGTCATTGACAAGAGCGTGGCGCGGTGCCGCGAGTTGCTCGATTTCTGGCGCGCCCAGAAGCTGGGGCGCCGGCGCGACCGCGCGCCGACCGACGTGGCGGCGTGCGTGGCCGACCTGGCGCAGGCCGTCCGGCCGATGGCCGACGAAGCGGGGGTGCGCCTCGACGTGAGCGGCGCCGACAGGCCCTGCCGGGTCCTGGCGGACGGCATCCAGGTGTTTCGCGCCCTGCAGAACATCGTGATCAACGCCGTTCAGGCCGCGCCCCGCGGGAGCGGGCGGGTGGTGATGGCCTGCCGCGCGCAGGACGGCCAGGCCATCCTTACGGTGGAGGACAACGGCGGCGGTATGTCCCCGGCCACGATGGCGCACCTGTTCGAGCCGTATTTCACGACCAAGACGGCCGGCGGCGGTCTGGGCTTGGGCATGACCATCACGCGGAGCGTGATCGAGGATCACGGCGGCTCGATCCAGGTGGAGAGCCGCGAGGGGCAGGGCACGCGCATGACGGTTCGGCTGCCCCAGTGCTAAGGCGCCCGCGCCAGGCCGCGGGCGCGGCGCGGCAGGATCGCCCCCACCTCCCGCGCATAGGCCTCGTAGGCCTGCCCGAACGTGCGGCGCAGCAGGCGTTCCTCGTACCGCGCGCGGAGCGCCTCGAGGGGCACAAACGCCAGGATCGCGACCGAGAAGGCCCCGAAGGCGTGCAGCACGAGCGGGATGCTGAGCGCCTCCAGGCAGTACGCCACGTACAGCGGATGCCGGACCACGCCGTAGGGGCCGGTTCGAATCAGCGTGCGTCCCGCGACGGGCCGATCGAGATGCACAGCCCATTGGTGCCGGAGATGCGCCCAGGCGCGATATTGAAGCCCGAGCGCCGCGAGGTAGACCGCCACTCCAAACCCGGCCAGCAGCGGGTAGCGGATGCCCGTGCAGGCGTGGAACCATTCGAACAGCGCAAGGTACATGACCCCCAGGTAGGCCGCGGCTACCGCGGCCGCCGTCCAGTCCCGTTCCCCCGCCAGGGGCGCCGCGTCCCGCCGGCGCAGCACCTGTCCCCAGATTTTTTCGGCGGCTGCCAGCGCAAAAAACGCCGTGACGATCCGCTTGTGAGGGAACGGAGGCGTCCATGCGGCCAGCGCGGCCAGCACGCCGAAACTCAACAGCGCGGCCAGCACCAGCAGGCGCATGGTCCAGGAAAGCAGCAGCCGGGCCGCGGGTGCCGGTCGGGAGGCGTCATCGCGGGGCGCCACGGCTATTCCCAGATATAGGCGTTGTCGGCGTAAGGCGATGTGACGGCCGTGTCTCCGCCGTCAGATCCCGCCTGCTTGAAGACCACAAGCGGCTGGCCGGGCGGCGTGGCCGCCGCCAGCGGCTTGTCCGCAAGCCGTTGCTGCGCCACCTGGCGCACCGCGGGCAGGGGCGGGGTGGTGCTCGGACTGGACGCGCCCGGGCCGGGTCGGGGAACCTTCTTGTGGTGCGATTTCCACAGCGCCGCCAGGGCGAACAGCATGCTGAGCACCGTGGCGATCAGCCCGATCATGGTCAGCGGGGAATCAAGTTCCATGGGGCGCTTCTCCGGTCGGGGGCGGCGCCGCGACCATGGGGGTCAGGGCCTCGCGGGCCGCCTGGTCAATCAAGTCCCGGCCCACCTTGGATACGCCTGCCGCGTTACCCAGCATGAGGGAAACGTCGCAGAGGTTGTTAATCAGCCGCGGGAGACCGCGGGAGGCGGCGTAGATGACCGGCCAGGCGTCTTCGGCGAACATCCAGATGTCGCCGCCGGCGGTCCGGATTCGATGCTGGACGTACTCCATCGTCTGGGCTTCCGTAAGCGGCTCCAAGTTCCAGACCAATTGCAGCCGCTGGCACAGCGATTCGAACGGCTGGAGATGGCGGGTGACCTCCGTGTGCCCCGACAGGATCAGCGTAAACGCAGGTGCCTGGGGCGTCAGGTCCCGGCCCAGGATGCTCAGGTTCGTCAGCATGTGCAGGAACTCGTAGGTCGTGTGGTCCTTGATCAAGTGCGCCTCGTCAATCGCCAGCACGGTGTGCTGAAAGGCCGCTTTGGGGTCGTGGCAGATCCCGCGCACAATCTCGATCACGGCGGTCATGTCCGGAATCG
>CAZUYI010000032.1:0-13911 GCA_964624095.1 uncultured Verrucomicrobiota bacterium
CCGCCGGCTCCGCCCCGGGCGGGCCG
The DNA here is from genome assembly GCA_964624095.1 of uncultured Verrucomicrobiota bacterium. GTDB lineage: Bacteria > Verrucomicrobiota > Kiritimatiellia > JAAZAB01 > JAAZAB01 > CAZEVX01. Next base: position 27 of record CAZUYI010000032.1, read on the forward strand.
GGTCAAATGGCGTGGACAGGCATGGATTCACAGGCATGGCGGAATGCCGTCGAGTTCGGCGTTAATAGAGGCCCTCCGTCCACGTCAGCCAGACTTCGCTTTCCAGTTCGATCTCGGGGCGCGGATAGACAAGGTTCCGGATGACCGGCAGGGTGGGGACCGTGTCGGCCGCGTCGCCGCGGACCAGGCCGAATTCGGCGGCGCCCGAGGCGGCCATCCGGGATATCGCGTTGGGGGGCGCCTGCGGCACCGAGCCCAGGCGGGCCATCCCGGCCAGCAACCGGGGCAGGGCCATGGCATTGCTGGCGCCTACGGCAAAATCATCGTGCGTGTAGCGCCGCCCGTCCGGGCCCGGCATCCAGGAGGAAATGACGGGGACCGCGCCCGCGGGCGGTGCGCTGGCGCCCAGGGCGAGCACGGCGGCGTTCCGGCGCGCGGCGATCAGGGTGGCTGTGCGCGCGCGGGACAGCTGCCCGATTTGAATCAGGCCGGCCAGCAGCACCATCACGGCAATGAGCGCCACCGCAAACTCGACCAGCGCCTGGCCGCCGGTGTGCGCGCCGCCCCCCCGCCGGCGCTCGGCGCCGGGCCGCGTACGGGCGATCATGGCGTGTTGCCTGCTCATGGGCCCTCGCCTTGCCGGGCCGGGTTCAATGGCCGCGCCGCGTGCCTCCGCCGGGCCCGCCGGGCCCGCCGTAGTGCACGCACACGTGGTTGGTATCGCTCAGCCAATCCATGCCCAGCTGGCGGAAGTCCGGCTGTTCCCAAGTCTGGAGCTGCTGGCAATACCAGCACCCGGCCTGCAGGCCGGCCAGCCCGTCCTGCATATACAGCGGCAAGTGCTCCATGCGGTGAACGCGCCAGGCAATGTCATAGGCCGAGGCATCCGAGCCGGTGGCGGAGTCCACGGGGATCAGCCGCACCTGCCGGAACGCGGGCAGAACCAGGGCGTATGCGTCGGGCCGGGCCGGCTGGCCGCCTGTCTCCAGGGCGCCGAACGGCTTGGCCGCCGCCGTCCAGATGGCGGGCCCGGGCCGGACCTCGAACCCGAGCCGGCCGGCGGCCGTCGAAGACCGCGCGAGGAACGGCTGCAGGCGCGTGTGGGGAGTGGACAGGCGCGGCGTCTGCTCGGCCTCGACGCGCACGACGGCATCGGCTCCCGTATAATCGTAGGGCGGCTTCACGCGCAGGGGCTCGATCGGGAAGCGCTGCGACGGGGCCAGCGCCGTCCAGGCCGTCCAGCGGTAGCAATACCAGGTTGACGTGCAGCCCGCCGCCGCGTCGGACACGGGCGCCGCACCCAGCCGGCGCGCCGCGCGCAACGACTCGAGCGGCGGGACGGTGGCGGTGCCGCCGGGCAGCGTGGCGGTGACGGGCGCCACGCTCAGCGAGAAGATCTCGCAGTTGGCCGTGTCGGGCGAGGCGGGGGATTGGGGCAGCCCCGGCCAGAACTGGTAGTCGGTGTACGTGTAGAGCACCTGGAGCCCGTACCAGTAGAACCAGCACCAGTCCTGACCGGCCACGGCTTCGTAGAACCCGCGCTGCATCAGCCAGTGCGAGGGGCCGGGCTCGTTGTAATACCGGGTATTGTCCGGCCCGGCGCTGACGCCTTCGTCCGCCAGGTTCGAGAGCATGGTGCTGTAGTCCAGCCAGGCGCCGGGATAGGGCTCGACGAAGCAGTTTGTGTCGCTGGCGTAATAGGTCCCGACCCGCTGTGCATGGTCATGAAGCTCGGCGGTGTAGTCCGGGTGGATGTACATACGGTTGTGCTTGGCGGCCTGCTGCGCCGCCAGCAGGCCGATCAGCGGGCCGGCGAAGCAGAGCCGGGCCTGCACGGCGGCCATCCGTCCCGCCGCGTTCGTGTCGCCGCCGCTCAAGGCGGCGGCCTGCAGGATGTTGAGATCGCCGATGAGATTCAGGGACACCCCCTGCCATCGGGCGGCTGCCAGGGCGGCGGCGTCGCCGGCATTCTGGGTGCGCGTCTTGAGGTAGAGAATGGAGTGGACGTCGAAGACCCAGGCGGCGACCACCGCCAGGATCACGATGACCACGACCAGGAAAATCATGGTCTGCCCGGAGCGCGGGCTGCAGCCGTGGAACGCTGCGCGGGACATGGCTATTCCAGGTAGAGCGGGTAATGGTTGTCCAGGCTTACGGAACCCATCAGGCGCACGCTCGAGCCGGAAAAGAAAGCGCGGAACAGATTGGAGAAAAACATGATCGGCACCGGCTGCGAGACGTGAAAATCGAGCACGTCGGCCCGGGGCGCCGGGCAATGCCAGCCGAGGGTGTCCCAGAGCTCGTAGTCCAGGATGGACTGGAGTTCGTGGGCATCCGCCTCGAGGTAATGCGGGATGCGCGGCGCCTCGTTGTCGGTCCATTGCGCCCACGGCCCACCCGGGGCCGGGGGGGGCACCCGCAGGGCGCCGGCCGTGCCGATGGCGCCAATGCGCACGGTCTTGGACACCATGAAGTCGTTGAAGCCGACCGCCTTGGCCCGGGCACCGCGCGCCGCCGCGAACGTCAACAGCTCCTGCGCCACCCACAGGTGCGCCAGTTGGAACAGCCCCATCAACAGCAGACAGCCCAGCCCGATCACCAGGCAGGACTCGATGAGCGCCTGCCCCGCGGTATGCCGTGATCGCACCATGGGGACCGCGGGCCGCTCAATTGCCCGTGCCGAGCGTTTTGAGGTAGTCTTCCGATTTCGTGTCCGTCGCCGTGTCCACCTCGCCCTGGTCGCCGCCCAGGTCCACGACGGCGCCGCCGACCATCGAGCGGATGCGATCGCCGAACAGGCCGAAGATCGCCAGCGCCGCCAACGCGATGATGGCGACAATGATGATGTATTCCGTCATGGCCTGGCCGCGACGGGATGCCCGTTGCCGTTTCATGCCGACACCCTCCTTCCCGTGTGCGTGACGGCCCAACCGCGGCCTCAGGGATATTCCGACGATACCTGGGCCATGATCCGGCCGCCGTATTGTTTGAACGTCGTCAGAAACAGCGTGAGAATGCCCAGCGAGGCCATCAGCATGCCCGCGATGACCGCGACTTCCACCAGGGTCTGGCCGTCGCGCCCGCGCCGACGCCGCTGGCATGCATTCCCCATGGGCCGCGTCCCCAAAAGCTGTTGACCGGCCGCACCTCGGCCGCTATCGTTCGATAGTTAAGCATCTGACCAAAAACTTGTCAAGTCCGCAGCGACCGCCCCATGCAGACGCCAACCATACCGGGCTACGACGGCCTGACGCCACTGCCGCAGGGGGGCATGAGCGCCGTGTTCAAGGCGCGCCAGCGGTCGCTGGACCGCCAGGTGGTGGTCAAGACGCTTCCACGGGCCCTGGCGGCCGATTCGGCGGACATCGCGCAGTTCCTCGAGGAAGCCAAAATCACGGCGCAGCTCAAGCACCCCAATATCGTGCAGGTCTATGATTTCGGGCAGGCGGCGGACGGCACCTATTATTTCGTCATGGAATTCGTGTCCGGCTACAGCGTGGCCGACTGGATCCGGCGCAAGGGGCGGTTGACGACGGACGACGCGCTGCTCTGCGCCCAGTGCGTGGCGGAGGCGCTGCGCTTCGCCTGGGATACCGCCGGCGTCGTCCATTGCGATATCAAGCCGGACAACGTCATGATTGACGGCGACGGCACCGTCAAGGTGGCCGACTTGGGCCTGGCCCGCAGCACGCGCACGGTCATGGATTCGTCCAAGTCCAGCACGGGCCTGATCATTGGCACGCCATTCTACATCGCGCCCGAACAGTCGCGGGGCGATCGCGATCTCGACTGCCGCACCGACATGTACGGGCTGGGGGCCATGCTCTATCACTGCCTGACGGGCCGGATGCCGTTCGAGGGCGCGCCGCCCGTCGAGGTCATGGACCGGCAGATTACCGACCAGATCCCGGACCTGCTGGAGGTGGATCCGGCCGCCTCGGCAGTCATGGCCTGCCTGGTTGAAAAACTGATGGCCAAGAAGCCCGGGCACCGGCCGGCCGACTGGCCGGAAGTCATCCGCGACCTGAAGCGCGCCCGCTCGAACCGGATGCCGGAAGGGCCCCTGCTGCCGTTGGGCGCGAGCACCCTGAGACGGTGTCCGGCGCGCGAGGCGTGGCTGCGGGAGCGGGCGTCCGTCCCGGAGCGGACTGCATCGGAGCCGCGCCCGCGCCGCGTCCGGCGCCTGACCGCCGCGGGGTTGGCGTTGGCCCTCGCCGGCGCGGCGGGGCTGCTGGCTCTGCGGTTCCGTCCTGCGCCGGTGTCGGAGCCGGAGCCGGAGCCGGCCGGGCCTGTGTTGCCGCCGCCGACGTCCGGGGACGAGCTGATCCGGCAGCAGGTGGATCTTGCCGTCCACTGGGCTCGGGCCCATCCGGATCGCTACGATGAAGCGCTCCGCCGTTTGGAGCGCCTGGCCGATGAAGTCCTCCATTCGCCCTATGCCGCGGCCGTTCAGGCCGAGATCGACCGGGTGCGCGAAGCCCGCCGCATCGCCGTGGAGGCGGTCGTGTCCCGGCTGGAGGGTCGGGCGCAGCTGCTGGCGGCGCGGCAGCAGTGGGGAGCCGCGGCCGACGTCATGGAATCGTACGACGGCCCGTTTGCCGCCGAGACGGAGACCGCGCGCCGGGTGGCGGCGCGCGAATGGCGCGCGCAGGACGCGACGCACCAGGACGCCCTGCAACGCCGGGAACAGGCGCGCCTCCGCGAGCAGGAATGCCAGGCGCAGTGGCAGCGCCTGCTGCAAACGGTGGCGCAGGCCTTGTCCGACGGCGATGCGGCGGCGGCGCTCGACGCCGTGCGCGGCGCGGCCATCGTCAGCGAGAGCGCGTCCACTCGCGGGCCGGCCCACAGGCTGGAAGCCGCCTTGCGGGAAGCCGCGCGGTTGGACGAGCGGCTGCTCGACTCGTTCCGCGCCCAGAAGGGCGAGGAGCACACCGTGGAACTGAACCAGGGGCCCGAGCGGCTGGCTATCCGCGACGTGCAGGACGACGCCGTCCTGGTGGAAAAAATCATCATGGTCAGTGCCGGCCGGCTGGGCCAGTCGAAAATCGTGCGGCTGTCCGATCTGGCGTTGAGCGAAAAGCAAGCGCGAATCGGGATGGAGCCCGCCCCGGAATCGGCCCTGCTCCGAGGACTTCTGGCCGTGCGGGAGGGTGCGTGGGCGTCGGCCGAAACCCAGTGGCGGCAGGTGGGCACGCCCTTGGCCGAGCCGCTGGTGGCCCGCCTGAACGAGCGATCCAGGGCCGAGGCCGAATTGCGCGCGCGGGAGGACCTGATCTTTTTGCTGCGGGCGGCCCGGGTCGAGGACGCGGAGTCCGTGCCGCCCGGAGACGCCTGCCTGGCGGCCATTCAACGCGCGCAGTATCCGGCCCGCATGGCCCAGCTCCTGAACCGCGCCGCCGCCGATTATCTCGACCGGCACGGGCGCACCGTCCTGGCCGGCGCCTACGCGCCGGTGCTGAACGCCCTGGCGACCGTGAAGCCCGCGCCCGATGCCGGCGCCGGAGCCGCCCGGCCCGATCCTGCCCATGTCCAGGGGCTGCGCGCCCAAGTGGCCGCCGCCAATCCCGGTCTGGATGACGCCGGCCTGGTGATCACGACCGATCTGGGCGGCCGGATCGTCGGCGTCGAAATCACGAGTGCGAGCCTCAGGGATCTCACCCCGCTGGCCGGCCTGCCGCACCTCCAGACGGTCGTCTGCTCGGGACTCGGGCCCGGGCTGCCCGCCCAGGCGCTCCTGAGCGATCTCGCGCCGCTGCGGAACGCGCCGCTGCTCGCCGTGACGCTCCGCCATACGCGGGTCAGCGACCTGTCGCCCCTGGCGGGCAAGCCGCTGGAGCGGTTGACCGTCTCCCATGCGCGTGTCCGGGACCTCTCGCCCCTGCGGGGCATGCCGCTCAAGGAACTCGTCCTGGAGCGACTGCCGGTCCGCGACGTGACGCCGCTGGCCGGCTTGCCCATCGAATCCCTGACCCTCAGCTGGACGGAGGTGGAGGACCTTTCCCCGCTGGCCGGCCTTCCGCTCAAACTCCTCAATATTGCCGGTACGCCCGTGCGGAGCCTGGCGCCCTTGCAGGGCATGTCCCTGCGCAGCCTGGCGGTGAACGACACCCGGGTCCGCGATTTGACGCCCGTGCAGGATGCCCCGATCGAGGAGCTCTGGATTGGGTTCAACCTCGACAACCCGGTGACGGATGCCCAGCGCGCCATCGCCGCGGTGGCGCGGCGCTTGCCGCGCCTTGTCAAGGTCAACGGGCGCGAGCGGATTCGACCATGGGCGGGCAAGCCGTGAACTATCTCAGCACGCGCGGAGGCGGGGCGGCGGCATCGTTCGAATCGGCCGTGATGGCCGGGCTGGCCCGCGACGGCGGCCTGTTCCTGCCGGAGTCCGTGCCGGATGCGCGCGCGGACCTGGCGGCCTGGTCGCACCTGGCGTACCCGGCCCTGGCCTTCGACGTGATGCGGCGGTTCTGCGATCTGCCGGCCGACCGCCTGCGATCGCTCGTGGTGGACAGTTATCGGTCCTTCCGGCACCCGGAGGTCACGCCCGTGGTGCCCGTAGGAACCGTTCACGTGCTCGAGCTGTTTCACGGGCCGACCCTGGCGTTCAAGGACGTGGCCCTGCAATTCCTCGGCCGGCTCTTCGAATACCTGCTGGCATCCGCCAGCCGCCCGCTGAATATCCTGGCCGCCACCAGCGGCGATACCGGCAGCGCGGCGATCGCGGGCCTGCGCGGCCGCGACCGGCTCAGCATCACCGTGCTCTACCCCTTCGGGCGCGTCAGCCCCGCCCAGGAGCGGCAGATGACGACCGTGCCGGATGCCAACGTCCGGTGCGTGGCGGTGCGCGGCAGCTTCGACGACTGCCAGGCGCTCGTCAAGGCCCTGTTCAACGATCTTGCCTTCCGGGACCGGTACGGGCTCGGGGCGGTCAATTCCATCAACTGGGCACGACTCCTGGCGCAGATCGTGTACTATTGTTACGGGGTCTTCCGCCTGCAGGCGCGCACCGGCGCCCACGCGGTGCAGGTGGCCGTGCCCACCGGCAATTTCGGCGACCTGCTGGCCGGCTACCTCGCCGCGCGCATGGGACTGCCCATCAGCCGGCTGATCCTGGCCACGAACGAAAACGATATCCTGGCGCGTTTTTTCAACACGGGTGTCTATGCCCGCAGGCCGGTTTGCGCCACGGCGAGCCCGTCCATGGATATCCAGGTGGCCAGTAATTTCGAGCGCTACCTGTATTACCGGCTGGGCGGCGATGGCGAGGCGGTGCGGGCGCGCATGGCCCGGTTCGAGGCTGGCGAGCCGCTGACCGTCGAGACGGCGCCGGGCACGCCGGTGGATCCGCTGATCGCCGCCGGCTCCTGCCGCACGGAGGCGGCGCTGTCGGTCATCCGCGAGGTCTACGAGCGGGACGGCTATCTCCTGGATCCCCATACCGCCGTGGGCGTGGAGGTGGGGCGCCGGCTGGCGGTGCCCGGCGAGCCCCTGCTCTGCCTCGCCACGGCGCACCCCGCCAAGTTTGAGGAGGCCATCCGCCGCGCCACGGGCCGCGACGGCCTCGCCCGCCATCCGGTGCTCGACGCCCTGCGCGGGTTGCCCGAACGCCGCACGGTGTTGCCGGCGGATCCCGAGGCGCTCAAGGCCCTCATGGCCCGGGTCTGCGCCGGCTGAGGCCGCCCGCCGGGTTCAGCCGGCCGGGAGGTCCGCAAGAAGAGCGTCCGGCTCCAGCGCGTCCGCGTTCTGGCAGCGGCCGAGGCTCGCGCCCACCCGGCGGCCGTACCAGATGGCCACGCCGCGCCGGAGCATGCCCATCGAGCGCACGGCCGGTCCGAGGCCCTGCCGGACCATGGCCTCCAGGAACGGCCAGGTCGCGTCCGACAGCGCCTGGGACGCCGTTTTCGAGAAGAGCGACGGAATGTTCTGCACGCAGTAATGCAGGATCCCGTCCACCACACGGAGAGGATCGTCGTGCGTCGTCTCGACGCTCGTCTCGATGCCGCCCCCGGGGTCGGCGGCGACGTCCATGATCAGACTGCCGGGTGGCATGAGGGCGAGCCGGCCGCGGGTGAGCAGGGGCGGATCGCCCGGCATCCACAGCGTGCAGTGGAACAGGATATCGGTGCGCGGCAAACGCCGGTCAAGCGACTCGGCGCCGGACCTCCCGATCGTCGCCCCGGGAAAGGACTCGGCCAGGCGGCGGCGCACGGCGTCGAGCGGCTCCAAAATGTGCACGTCCGCGCCGGCCCCGAGCGCGGCGCGCGCCGCGGCGCACCCTGCTATCCCGCCGCCCAGGATCGTGACGCCGACCGGGTCTGCGCCCTCGGTCGCGAACAGGAGCTTGCCGCTGCCGCCGTACAGCGCCTGGCTGAACTGGGCCGCGAGCGCCACGGCGCCCGCGCCCGCCAGCCGGCTCATCGGCGCCAGCAACGGGCGCCGGCCTTCGTCGTCGGTCATTTCTTCGTAGGCAATGGCCACGCAGCCGGAGTGCAGCAGGGCCTCGGTCATCTCGCGGCGCGGCGCGGCGTGCAGATAGGTGAACAGGATCTGGCCCGCCCGCACGAGGCCGAACTCGGCGGGCAAGATTTCCTTGACCTTCCACACAAGGTCGGCCGCCGCGTACACGGCCGGCCCGTCGGCCGCCAGCTCGGCGCCGGCGTCCCGATAGTCGGCGTCGGACCAGCCGGCCCGGGCGCCGGCGCCGGCCTGCACGACGACCCGGCTGCCCAGCGCGCGCAGGAGCCGGACGTGCTCGGGCCGGCCGGCCACCCGGAATTCGCCCGGTTTAATTTCCTTCACGATGCCGACAGTCAGCGAAGTGGGGGACATATCACGGCTCCTGGATAGGCCAGTGCGAAGGCGCGTTGACGTGGGACGGTCGCTGGGCATCATGCCGGATCGGGCGCGGGTGTCAAGGGCGCCGTTCACGGCCGGGCCCTTCCGCCGTCAGGCGCACGTCTCCGGGACGTCCGGGCCCCCGCCGCCGGCATGCGTAGAGCGCACGCACCAGCGTCCTGCGCGTGGCAGGGGGCAGGTCGGCGGATTCCATCAGCACATGCCGCACGACGCCGTCGGCATCCAGCGAGAGGCAGGCGGCGAAAGACCAGGGCCCCGCCGGCTCCTCCAGGGCGGACAGGGGGGTCAGGACCAGATCCTCTCGCGCCAGTGTGCCGGTGACGCCGAGCCGGAAGGCAGGTGCGGGCGGCGGGCGAGGCGCGCGAGCCGCGGCCGTCCGCGGAGGCACGATGGGGCGCGGGGGACTCAGCGCAGGGCCGGGGCCCGGTGGCGGCTGCGGGGCGGGCGCCACGAGCGGCACGGGCTCCGGGGCGAGATCGAGCGGCACCGCCGGCGACTCGGTTTCGTGGCGCCGGACAGGCGGCCAGAGAGGGGCGGCCGAGAGCGCGATCACGGCAGGAGACCGGGCGGCGCTGAGTACAGCCGCCGCGCGGACGTCGCCGCCGGCGGGTGTGTCGGGCACAAAGCGGATACGCGGCGGGCGGATCGGCGCGGGGCCGGGCCGCGGGGACAGGGCGGGGTGCCAGAGGCAGAGCGCCGCCAGGGTCAGGAGGGTCAGACCGGCGGCCGCGGGGGCATCGTACCGCGGCAGGGCGCGCGGCACCTTCATGGCATGACCTCCTCGCCGAAGGTGGGACGCGTGGCGAGCCGGATTTCCTGGAGGCCGGCAGCTACCGCCATGTTCATGACGCGCACGACGGTGCCATAGGGAACTCCGGCGTCTGCTTCAATCGTCACGGCCGTCACCTGCTGGTCGCCGGCAGCCGTCTGAAAGGCGTTGGCCAGGGTCTCGATGGGCAGGCGTTCATCGTTGAAGAACACCAGGCCTTCCTGGGTCAGGGTGACCACGCGCGCCTTGAGCGGGGCGCCGTCCAGGAACCCGGCGCGGGGCAGAGTGACCCGGGCGGCCGGCTGGCGCACGAACGCGTCCTGGAGAACCAGGAACAACTGGATCAACAACCCCAGGTTGATCATGGCCGTGAAGGCCGGCATGATTCGCGCCGCGCGCCGGGAGGCGCGGTAGCGCCGCCAGCGGGCGCCGATCGGTCGGCGCGGGGCGGTCATGGTCTGGCTCCCCCCGCCGGCGGGCCGCCGGTAGGCGTTGTGCCGGCGTCCGCGAGGCGGGGTGCCGGCGGCTGGGACAGGAACGCGAGGATTTCGCCCGCCGCCCGTTCCATGTCCACGGCGATGGCATCCACCTTGTCCGTCAGCAGCGTGTAGCCGAGGTAGCTGACGATGGCTACCACCAGGCCGGCGGCCGTGGTGAGGAGGGCGCGCCACAGGCTAGCCGCCAAGTCCCCGATCTGGACCAGGGGCGCGTGCTGCTGGATGTCTGCGAAGGCCTGGATCATGCCCAGGGTCGTGCCGAGCACGCCCAGGAGCGGCGCTGTCTGGGCCAGGACGGCCAGGAGGTTGACGCGCCGTTCGAGGCGCGCCAGTTCGACCAGGGCCGCATCGTCCACCTGCTGAACCAGGAGAGCGCGGTCAGCCTCCCGGTGCAGCAGCGCGGCCTGCACGAGCCGGGCCGCCGGCCCGGGCGTTTCCTCCGAGATGCTGATGGCCTCGGCGAGGTTGCCGCGCCGGAGAATGTTCGTGATGCCCCTGAGAAAATCGTCCGTCTTGATCCGGGCCCGGTGCAGGTGGAAGTAGCGTTCCAGGAACACGGTCAACGCGGCGGCTCCGCCGAGCACGATCAGCCACATGAGAAACCCGCCCTGCCTGAGGATGTCAACCATGCCGTGATCCTTTCAATAAAACGACTGCCAGTGGTCCTGGCGCAGCCGGTTAATCCGGTCCCGGGCTTCGGGGCTGGCGGGCACGTCGGCGTCGGCGACGTGCTGGTAAATGCGCGCCGCCTGCGGCCAGGCCTTCTCGGCTTCCTTGAGGGCGGCGGCCTGAAAGGCGGCGCGGGTGAACCAGACCGTGGCCGACGGGCCGGGAACCGGCCGATCCGCGCAGAGGTAGACGGCGTTCATGTAGCGCCCGAAAGCGTCCGCCGCCCGCCCCGTTTTTTCCAGGCAGCGCCCGATCTTGTATTCGGCCTCGAGCCGGGCCGCCGCGCCGGGCGCCGGCCGGTCGAGCGCCGCCTGATACGACGCCTGGGCTTCGTCGTAGCGCCGGGGATCCTCCGGTCCGAGCGCAAACTGGCAATCCCCCTTGCGAAGCCAGGCGGCCTCGGTCAGCTCGTGTTCCGGGAATTGCGTGATGAGCTCATCGAGAATCAGGATGGCCTCGGCAAAGTCCCCCAGTTCCGCCAGGGCGGCGGCCTGGTAAAATCGCGCGTCCGGCCGGCGCGGGCTGTCGGGACAGGTTTTGATCAGGCGCGCCAGGTGGGTGTTGGCGCGCCGGAATTCACGCTGCAGCAGCGCCGCCCGGCCGGCCCAGAACAAGGCCGCGTCCGCCAGGGGACTGGCCGGGTATTGGTGCGCCAGGCCCAGCCATGCGTGTTCGGCCGCGCCGTAGCGCCGGTCGTTGTATGCGTTTTCGCCAAGCCAGAAGCAGGCATCCGGCGCCCAGGGCGCCTCGGGGAACGTGCGGGCAACGTCCTGGAAGGCGGTCACGGCGTCCGCATCGCGGCCGAGTCGAAACAGGCACCAGGCGCCCAGATAGGCGGCGCGTTCGAGAACCGCCCGCGCCGGCGCCGCGCCGCGCACCTGCTCGAACCGGGCCAGGGCGTCCGCGTAGGCGGCCGCCTGGTAATCGAGGATGCCCAGGCCCAGCCAGGCCTCGGCGCGGTCCGGATCCGGATACGACTGGCTGACGGCGGCGCACAGGGCGCGGGCCCGGTCCGCGCGGCCGCGCCGGCGCTCGATCTCGGCCAGGCGGAGCAGGGCGCGGGGTGCGAGGGCGGCATGCGGATCGCGGTCAATCAGCTCCCAGAACCGCCGCTCGGCGCCGTCCGGGTTGCCGAGCCGCGCGATGCAGTCGGCGATGTGGAACTCGGCCTGCTCGGCTGCCGGGCTGTCGGGCCAGAGCGCGGCCGCGCGCTCGTAGGATTCGATGGCCAGCTTGTACTGCCCGGCGGCCACCTGGGCGGCGCCCTCGTTCAGCAGGGCATGCACCCGCTCGCGCGGGTCGTCCGTCCGCTCGCTCGCCCGCTGAAACGCGGCGGCGGATTCCGCGTGGCGGCCGAGATGAAACAGCGCCGTCCCCTTTCCCTGGAGGGCGAGCGCGGTTCCGGCCGGATCGTCGAACGTTTCCAGGTAATTCTGGAAATCGAGCAGCGCCTTGTCGTATAATCCCTGTTCGAGGAGCGTGTGGGCCAAATCGAGCTGAATGGAAGGCGCGGCCGGATGGGACGGGTTGGCGGCCACGAAGCCGCGGACCAGGGCGATGCCCTCATCCACCCGACCGAGCCGCAGCAGCAGGCGCCCCTTGTGCATCCGGCACAGCTGCTGGGACACGGGCTCCGTCAGGCGGGACAGCCCTTCGTCCAGCACCCGGACGGCCTCGACGCGGTTGGATTCCGCGTCGGCGACGGTCGCCAGCGCGATCAGGGCGGCAGCCCGGATATCATCCGGTATGTCCTGCGATGAGGCCAGCGGCTCCAGCGCTGCCCGCGCCCGGGCATGGTCGCCGTCCGCCAGGCCGATCCGGCCGAGCAGGCTCAGGCGGTCCAGGTCGAACCGGGTCTTCGGGATCGACGACACCGGCGGGACGCCCTCGAGCACGGCGCGCGCGTCCTGGATTCGCCCCGCGCCGAGGAGCGCCTCGGCCCAGTCGAGGCGATTCGCCGGCCCGTCCGGGCCGGCGTCGGCCAGCGCGGCCGCCTGCGCGAACCCGGCCAGAGCCTCGTCCCGGCGGCCCTGCTGGAGCAGCGCCCAGGCGCGCAGGCGCGCTGCGCGCGCGCGGAAGGGCGAGTCCGGATACGCGTCGAGGCGCCGGCACGTCTCGATGACCTCCGGCCATTGCTCACGCCGGAAATACGCCATGGCCAGCCAGACCTCGAACTCGGCCGCCCGGGACGAGGCGCGGGCAGCCGCCTGGTTCTCGATCAGCAACTCCAGCATGGCCTGGTACCGCCGCTGGCCGTGCCGCGCCTCGGCCAGCCGCAGAATGGCGTCCAGGCGCGCGGCGGGTTCCGGCGCGGTGTCCAGGAAACGGGTCAGCTTCTCGCTGGCCAGATCGTACAACTGATCGTCCAGCGCCGCGCGGGCGGCGGCGAGGCCGGTACAGTCCGCCGCCAACAGGCGGCCGGCCAGGAGTCCGGCGGCGACGAGGAGCGCCAGGCGCCCCCGGCGCCGCACGGGCGCCGGGGGCGCGCCCGACTGCACTGTATGATGGCCGGAACGCATGGCGCGGAGATTCGCGGCGGTTCAGAAGGCCGGCGCGCGACACCCGCCGCCGCGGCCTCAGGCGCCGGCCGGCGCCTGAGGCGCGGGCGCCGGCTGGCCCTGCTCCAGGCGGGTCAAGCGCCCGTTGATCGCGGTCAGTTTGTCTTTCAGCTCCGGCAGGCGCATATACTGGGCGTGGAGCTTGGTGAATTTTTCGTACGTCATGGCGGGCGACCCGAGCACGAAGGTGCCGGCCGGAATGTCCTTGGTCACGCCGGCCTGGGCTGCAATGATGACGTCCGGGCCAATGACGAGATGGCCGACGACCCCGGCCTGGCCCGCGAGGATGGTGCGATCGCCGACGAGCGTGCTGCCGGAGATGCCGGCCTGGGCGACGACCACGCAGTGGTCGCCGATCACCACGTTGTGCGCCACCTGGACCAGGTTGTCTATCTTGACCCCGTTCCCGATCCGGGTCTGCCCGAACCGCGCGCGGTCAATGGTCACGTTGGCGCCGATTTCCACGTCGTCGCCGATGACCACGATGCCGATCTGGGGGATTTTCTTGCGGACCGGCCCTTCCTGGGTATAGCCGA
>CAZUYI010000033.1:0-12462 GCA_964624095.1 uncultured Verrucomicrobiota bacterium
ACACGACCATCAGGAACAAGTGGGCCAGGATCAGCAGCAGAGGAAGGAGGGTCATAGGCGGCCGTTTCTTATCGCGCGGGCGGGTGGGCGTCAGGGACACCCGGGTCCCATGGGTCCGGCACCCGGAACACCGCATGGCCGCCCGCCGGGTTCGTGACCGACACCGCCACGCCGCGGGGCGTGACGGCGTTGCCCGAGACAAGGCTCAGGGAGTCCGACGGCTCGACGATCTCGACGGGGCGGCCCGTGAGGGCGGGCGGCAGGGGAATCCAGTCCGTATCCACGGGCCGGTGGTAATGGGCGTAGACCACGAAGGATCCGCCCTGGGGATGGGCGTAGACCGCCGCCGCCCGCGGCTGCGCGGCGGGATCGAAATATTGGCGGTAGGCAAGGCAGCGGAATTCCGCGCCTTCGGCCACGGGCTGCCCCGGGCTCGCATCGAGGGCACGGAGTTCCACGGCGCCGTCAGGCTGCACGATGAGCGCCGTACCGCACTGGGCGGCGCGCGCCGCCGGGCGGGTGAGTCCTTCGACGAGCGAGTATCCCTGCGCAAACCCGATCTCGCCGGCGGGCGCGCCGGGGCCGTATCCGCCCAAGCGCTGAATGACGCGGTCCGGGAGATCGAGGGGATTCGCCACGGTGCCCGAGTCCGCGCGGAAATACAGGGCGTTGGTCGGGCCGGCGGGGAGTTCCTGGAAACGGTCGAACCGGAGCAGGGCGGTCCCGTTGGTGCCGGGGCGCGTTTTGGGAATGGCATAGCGGCGCACGGGAGCGGCGGGCGCGGCTCGCAGGCTGCTCAGGGCGTCCAGGGTGAACGACTGCAGGGCCCGGGCCTCTGTCTCGATCACCACCGCGCCGCCCGGAAACAGCCGGTACGCGATCCGGTTGCGCAGGAGGGCTGGCAGGTCCGGGTTGGACGGGTCCGGATCCGGGTCCCGGGTCCGAAGGACATACTCCAGCAGGCCGGCCGGATTGAGCAGGTCATGGGTATCCACGATCTCGAGGCTCCCGCAGCGCGTCTCCAGCCCGTCCTCGAGGGCGCGCTGCCCGTCAGCCAGGTAATCCTGGCTCACGATCCGGCAGGCCGGTTGCCACGGGGCCGTGCGGCGGCCGGTATGCCCCAGTGAAATGGCGCGGGTTTTGCCGGTCAGGAAACGCCCTTCCATGGACGGGGTGAACGCCCACGCCGTGTTACGGCCGGTATCGCGTGACAGAAACCGGAGGCGGACCGCATCGAGGACCCGGACCAGGTGGAACGGCGTGCCGGCGGCATCGGTCCATTCGCTCCCTATGTCCTCGGGGCCGAATCCGTGGCCCGGACAGTCCAGTTCGACCACGGCCTCGAGGGTGCGGTTGCCGCCGAGCGTTGTGCCGTGAATCTGCCACAGCACGGCATCGTCGGCGCCGCCGTGAAGGAGCCAGCCGCCTGCCGTGGCCGCCAGGCTGAACTCGGAGGTCGCGGCCACCAGGCGCGCGGGCCCGAACGTGACCTGGCAGTTGAAGCCCGTGCTCATCATGAGTACCACGTCGAAGCCGGGTCCGAAGGCGCTCCGCACGGCTACGTCGGCGCCCGCCTTCAGCACCCGTAGTTCCGGTGGCCGGCTGCCCGCGCCCGGTTCGCCGGCCGGGCTGGAGGCCGCGGCGGCCGCCGCCAGAAGGCTGAACGCCAGGCGAAGCTTCGACACGCGGACGGCGCCCGGGCGGCGGATGGAAGGATGGGTGCGCATACTCCGTTGGCGGCGGCCGCGAATAAGACAGTGTTACCAGCCAAGCGTTTTTTGCGCCGGTTGTCAATCGCTTTGTCGGGGCTTTATCGGGGCGTGTCGGGGCGCCAAAAAACCGTTGCCGGGCGGCGCGCCCTTCGATAGCATCATACCCAGGCACGGCGCGGCCCTGGGCCGGGAACGGTTATGCACACATCCAAAGACTGCCGCCGGAACATCCTCCTGGGGCTGGCCCTGGGGCTGGTCGTCCTGGCCCTGTATGCCCCAACCCTTGGCCACGGGTTCGTGGATTTCGACGATCCGCTTTACGTTACCGAGAATGCGATGCTGCAGCGGGGGCTGACCGCGGACACGGTCCGCTGGGCCTTCACCAGCAACCATGCCTATAACTGGCATCCGGTGACCTGGCTCTCGCTGATGCTGGATTTCGAGCTTTTCCGGCTGAATCCGGCCGGCTACCATGCTACCAACCTGTTCCTGCACGCGCTCAACTCGATGCTGCTGTTCCTGGTCCTGGCCCGCATGACGAGGCGCCGCTGGCCGAGCGCTCTGACGGCCGCCCTGTTCGCCCTGCATCCGTTGCACGTGGAGTCCGTGGCCTGGGTCAGCGAGCGCAAGGATGTCCTGAGCACCGCCTGGATGCTGCTGACCGTGTGGGGCTATGTGCGCTATGTCGAGCGGCCCGGCCCGGCGCGCTGCCTGGCGGTCGGCGCGCTCTACGCGGTGGGACTCATGGCCAAGCCGATGCTGGTCAGCCTGCCTCTGGTCCTGCTGCTGCTGGATGCCTGGCCCCTGCGGCGGATCGGCGCGGGCGCGGCGCGGGAGGCGGCCGGAATCCGGCGTCGGCTGGGTCCGGCGATAGCGCGGGTGGCGCTCGAAAAGGCGCCCCTGGCCATCCTGGCGGCGGTGTCCTGCGTTGTCACGTTTCATGTGCAGAACACGACGGGTGCCGTGGGCTCGTTCACGCAGTATCCCCTGGGCATCCGCGTCGCGAATGCCCTGCTCGCCACTACCACGTATCTCGCGCACATGGTGTGGCCGCTGCGGTTGGCCTGCATGTATCCCTACCAACTGGACTTGCCCGCCTGGAAGGTGCTCGGGGCGGCGGCCGGGATGATCGCCGTCACCGTCGTATCGGCGTCGCTGTGGCGGCGCGCGCCGTACCTGCTCGTGGGCTGGCTATGGTACCTCATCACGCTCGTGCCGGTCATCGGGTTGGTCCAGGTCGGCAACCAGGCGATGGCGGACCGCTATACCTACATCCCCCTGATCGGCGTGTTCCTCATGATCGCCTGGGGACTCGCGGATGGCGTCCGGCGCGCCGCGTGCAAGGGGCCCCTCCGGAGCGGGCTCCGCGCCGTGGCCTCCGTTGCGTCCGTGCTGGTCCTGGCCTGGCTCGGGCGCGCCACCTGGCGCCAGGTGGCGACGTGGAAAGACACGGTGACGGTCTTCGAGCACGCCATCGAGGTCACCGAACGGAATTTTTTGGCCCACAACAACCTGGCGAACGCCCTGCCGGGCCGGGGCCGGCTGGATGACGCGATCTATCATTATTTCAGGGCCCTGCAGATCAAGCCGGACTACGCCGAGGCGCATAACAATCTCGGCGTGGCCCTGGCCCACCGCGGGAGCCTCGAGGAAGCCGTCTTCCACTACCGCGAGGCGCTGCGCCTCAGGCCGGACTGCGCCGAGACGTACGTGAATCTCGGCACGGTCCTGTTCAACCAGGGCCGGCTGGACGAGGCCATCGGCCTGTTTGCCCAGGCCGTGCGCATGCAGCCGTTCCTGGCCAATGCCCATTACAACCTGGGCATCGCGCTCGGGCAGAGGGGTCGGCTGGCCGAGGCGGTCCATCACTTTGTCATGGCACTGGAAATCCGGCCCGATATGCCCGACGGCTACGTGAATCTTATCCGCACGCTCGCGGCCTGCGGCGAATACGGCAAGGCCTTGATCGCGTTCGAGGCGGCCGTGCGGCTGTACCGCGCCTGGCCGCCGGCCCTGAATGCCAGCCTGTGGCTGCTGGCGGTCGAGCGGAACGTGGAGGCCGATGTCCGCGCCAGCCTGATCCGGCTGGCGGAACAGGCGGGCCGCCCGGACCGCAGCCAGGATCCGTTCTTCCTCGACGCGCTGGGCGCCGCGTATGCGGGGGCCGGCCGGTTTCCCGAGGCCATGGACGCCGCCCGGCGCGCCGTGGCGCTGCTTGGCGCGGCGAACCGGATGGACCTCGTGGACCTCGTGGGGCAGCGGCTGAGCCGGTACGAGGCCCAGCAGCCCTATTTCGAAGAGGCCCCGACCAACGCCATGCTCCCGGCGGCCCCGTGAGCGGGGCGGCGCGCCTCGTGCCTGCTGTTCTGCGTGCGAGGCCGGGCGCGGCCTGTTGGGAAACCGGGCGTTCTCCCGTTCCCGCCTGAATGCCCCGCGGCCGAGTTCCTTGCCGGTTGCGGTTGACTTTTTTCGGATTGCGCCTATACTGCCCGACCGTGACTCGGAGAGCGAATGCCGGTCGGGCGCCCTTCCGGCAGGGCGCTCGGCCGCCCCGGAGGAGAGCAGCCATGAAGCGATACGTCTGTGATGTGTGCGGGTACGTGTACGATCCCACGCTCGGCGATCCGGACCACGGCGTGAAGCCGGGCACGCCGTTTGAGCAGTTGCCCGCCGACTGGGTCTGCCCGGAATGCGGCGTTGGCAAGGACCAGTTTTCGCCGGAATCGTAGAACCCCTGGACGCAGCGGCTCAAGGGCCGCCCATAGGATACGGGAGCCACCCCATGGACTTCAAAGGCAGCAAGACGGAACGAAACATCCTCACGGCCTTCGCAGGCGAATCGCAGGCGCGCAATCGCTATACCTATTTCGCGGGCCAGGCCCGCCGGGACGGGTTCATGCAGATCGCGGACGTATTCGAGGAAACCGCGAACCAGGAACGCGAGCATGCCCACCGGCTGTTCAAGCTCTTGAAGGGAGGCCTGGTGCGGATCGAGGGGACGTTCCCCGCCGGCGTCGTGGGCACGACGCTGGACAATCTGAAAGCCGCGGCCGCCGGCGAGCGCGACGAGTGGTCGGAAATGTATCCCGGGTTCGCGCGCGTGGCGCGGGAAGAAGGCTTTGAGCCCATCGCCAAGATCTTTGACGCGCTGGTGGTCGCCGAGCGTCAGCACGAAACGCGCTATCTCGGCCTGGCGGCGAACGTCGAAAAAGGGAAGGTTTTCAGGAAGGATGCCGAGGTGGTCTGGCGCTGCCGCAATTGCGGGTACCTGCACAAGGGCAGCGAGGCGCCGGCGGCCTGCCCCGCCTGCGCGCATCCGCAGGCCCACTTTGAGCTGCTGGCCCAAAATTGGTGAGCGGCGGCCGGGTACGCGGCGCCCCGACAGGCTCCGGTCCCGGTCCGCGCGCGGCCGCGCCATGAGCACCCGCATCCAGTGCGCCAGGGCGCCGTTCCCATGGCGAGTGGCCGCCGCCGCGCTCGCCCTGCTCGCCGACAGCGGCCTGGGCGGGCGCGCGGCCCGGGCCGATGCGAATCCCTTCCCGGTCTCCGCGGCGCTCGAGGCGGAGGCCGGGTCCGGGCGCCGGCTGATCGTCCGGGTCGCCGTGCCCTCGAATGGCATGCTCTATGCCGATGCGTTCGCCGTGGAGGCGGAGCCGCCGGCGCGCCTGGCGCCGCTCGCGCTGCCGGATGCCGAGCGGCATCGCGATCCGTTCAGCGGTAAAGACCGCCAGGTGTTCACCCGCGACCTCACGGCCGTGTATGCCGTCGAGCCGCCGGGCGACTGGCCGGTGACCGTCACCGTGCGCCGCGAGGGATGCGATCAGACCGTCTGCTTCCTGCCGCAGTCGGATACGCTGACGCTGACGGGCGGTCCGCCGTCGGCTCCGTCCGGCGGGGCGGTGGACGGCGGCGCGGCCCCGGCCGGCGACTGGGCGGCCCTGCGGGCACGTGTCACCGTGCTGTCGAGCCGGGCCGGATACCTGGCGCCCGAGCCGTTCCTGTCCTTCCTGGAGGACGCCGGGCCCGGCGCCGGGCGCCCGGCGGGCACCCGGCCGTTATGGCTGGTCCTGGTGGCCATCGTGCTGGGCGGACTGGCGCTGAACCTTACGCCGTGCGTCCTGCCCATGATCCCCATCAACCTGGCGATCATCGGGGCCGGCAGCGGAGGCCAGTCGGGCCGCCGCGGGCTGTTCCTGGGCGCCTTGTACGGGGCCGGCATGGCGTTGGCCTACGGGCTGCTGGGCGTGCTGGTCGTGCTGAGCGGCGCCACGTTCGGGGCCATCAACGCGTCCCCCTGGTTCAACCTGGGAGTGGCCGTCCTGTTCGCGGTCCTGGCCCTGTCCCTGTTCGATGTGTGGACGCTGGATTTTTCACGCTGGCAGCCGCGCGCGGCGAGCGTGCGCGCGGGCGGCGGCGCCCTGGCGATCCTCCTGCTCGGAGCCCTCTCGGCGGTCCTGGCCGGCGCGTGCGTGGCGCCGGTGGTGCTCTCGGTGTTGCTGCTGGCAACCGACCTCTACGCGCGCGGGCGGCTGGCGGGATTGCTGCTCCCCTTTCTGCTCGGGCTGGGCATGGCGGCGCCGTGGCCCGCCGCCGGCGCGGGCCTGGCCCTGCTGCCCCGGCCGGGCCGCTGGATGCAGCGCGTCAAGGCCGGCTTCGGCGTCCTGATCCTGGCGGCGGCGGCCTGGTACGGATACACCGGGCTCAGGCTCGCGTGGCCGCGCCCGCCGGCGCCGGCGGTCCCGGCCGGCTGGATGGACAACGTGCCGCAGGCCCTCGCCGAATCGGCGCGAAACGGACGGCCGGTGCTGTTGTATTTCTGGGCCAGCTGGTGCAAGAATTGTCACGCCATGGAGGCCACTACCTTCCGGGATCCGCGTGTCCGGCAACGGCTCGATGCGTTCGTCAAGGTGAAGGTCCAGGCCGAACGGCCAAATCAGTCGCCCGACCGCGAGCGGCTGCAGGCGTTCGGCGTGCTGGGTCTGCCCACGTACCTCGTCCTGAAGCCGGTGGTGGGGCCGCCGTGAGCGCGCGGCGCGGCACCCCGCGTTCCGCGGTGAAACGGCCGGCCGGCCGGCGGCATGCCTGTCCCGATTGCCGCATGTGCCAGCATTGCCCGTCCTCCCGCTGCGCCGTGTGCCGCGGATGGGTCCGCCACGCCGGCGGCGTGACTCGTGGCGGTAGACGCCGGGCGGGCGCGGTGCTAACGTAGGAGCCGGTATGCAGATGCCCACGACGCCGGCCCCGTTGTCCCTCGTGCTGCTGGGCGCGACGGGCGACTTGGCACGGTCCAAGATCGCACCCGCCCTCTATGCCCTCGATTGCCAGGGGCTCCTGCCGCGTCCGTTTCTGCTGGCGGGGTTCGGGCGGACCCCGTTGACCGACGAGGCGTTCCGCGCCCTGCTGCGCGGCCGCCTGTCCTGCCGCTATCGGCCGCCCGCATCCGCGGAGCGCACGGCCGACGCCTTCCTGGCCCAGTGCGTCTATTACCAGGGTGACTACGGGTCCGAGACCTCGTTCCGCGGCCTGGCGGAGCGTCTCGAGCGGCTCGAGGGCGGACGACACGCCCGGCGCGTGTTCTACCTGGCTACTCCGCCCTCCGTGTTTGCCGAGGCCGTGGCCGGCCTGGGCCGCGCGGGACTGGCGCGCGGCGCCGGGGCGCAGCCGGCCCCGCGGCTGGTCGTGGAAAAGCCGTTCGGATCCGACCGCGCCAGTTCGGACGAGCTGGCGCGTGCGCTGGGCGCCGTGTTCGACGAAGCCCACACCTACCGCATTGACCATTACCTGGGCAAGGAGGTCATCCAGAACCTGATGGTGCTCCGCTTCGCCAACTTGATTTTCGAGCCGCTCTGGAATCGCGACTATGTCGAATCCGTCCGCATCGTCTGGAAAGAGGAAGCCGGCATCGGAACGCGGGGCGGCAGCTTCGACCGCGTGGGCATCATCCGCGACGTGATCCAGAACCACCTGCTCCAGATCCTGGCCCTGGCAACCATGGAACCGCCGGCGGCCTACGAGGCCGACGCCGTGCGCGCCGAGAAAGTCAAGCTGCTGAAAAGCGTGGCGCCGCTGGCCCTCGACGACCTCGTGGTGGGCCAGTATGCGGCTGGGGCGGACGCCGCCGCGCGCCCGGCGTACCGCGCCGAACCGGGCGTGGCCGCCGACTCGCGCACGCCCACGTTCGCCGCCGCGGCTGTGCGGGTGCGGAACCGGCGCTGGGACGGGGTGCCCGTCCTGATCAGCGCCGGCAAGGCCCTTGACGAGCGGCTGAACGAGATCCGCATCCGGTTCCGGCCCGTGCCGGGCAACATCTTTTGCCGTTCGGATCCGTGTTTCCCGCCCAATGAACTGGTGCTCCGCGTGCAGCCGGACGAAGCCGTGCATATCCATATCGTCAGCAAGATGCCCGGCCTCGAGCTGGCCATGGCGCAGCGCGCGCTCGATCTGCGCTATGCCACGGCCTTCCCGCACCCGAGCCCGGAGGCCTACGAGCGGCTGCTTCTCGATGCCCTGGTGAGCGGCGATCGCAGCCTGTTCATCAGCGCGGCCGAACTGGCTGCCGCCTGGGATATTGTTACCCCCGCGCTGCTCGAACTCGAGCGCCGTGCCGTCGTCCCGTTGCCCTATGCCTGGGGAAGCGATGGGCCTGCCGCTGCCGGGGAACTGGCCGCGCGCCGGCTCGCCGGCCGGCCGGGGCCGCCCGCCTGACGGCCCCGCGCCGGTTCTCAGGCCAGGCCGAACCGCTTCTTAAAACGGCCCCACAGGCTGTCCTTCGTGAGCGCGGGGCTTATGCCGGCGGATGCCTGTGCCGCGTTGGCCCGCGCGCGCTCGGCGAACAGCCGCTCGATGGCGCCCAGCATGCGCGGCTCGGATTCTATCAGCAGCGTGAAGGTACTGCGGTCGATCTCGAGCAGCCGGCCGCGCGACGCGGCGGTAATCGTTGCGGTGCGCGGCGCGCCGGTGAGCAGAGACATCTCCCCGAACACGTCGCCCGGGCGCAGGGTGGCCACCGCCCGGCCGCGCGTGAGGACCGTGAAGTCGCCCTCGAGGATGAAAAACAACGTCTCGCCCGGCTCGCCGTCGCGCACCACCTCGCGGCCGGGCGCCACGACGTGCGTGAGCCCGAACTGCACCAGGCCGGCCAGGTTCTCGGGCTGCACGCCCTCGAACAGCGGCAGGCACGCGAGCTGCCGCACCGGCTCCCCCGCGTCGGGCTCGGCCGGCGGCGCCCGCATGATCACCGTGCGGATCGGGAACGGGATCTCGATGCCGTGCCGGCGGAACTGGTACCAGATGGCGCTGTAGACCTCGTCCCGCACGGCCCGGTGCCGGCCGGGATCCCGGATGTGGAAGCCGATCCGGTAGATCATGCTGGAGTCGCCGTACTCGTGGAGAAACACCTCGCAGTCCTCCTCCTGAATCACCTGCGGCACGGCGCGCAGCGCCGCCCGCACCGCCTGCTTGATCTTGACCGGCGGCGTATCGTAGCTGACGCCGAGAGTCAGAAACTGGCGCATCACAGGAGTCGGCTGACTCACGTTGACGATCTTGTCCATCGCCATGCGATGGTTCGGAATCACGATGTAGATTCTGTCCGCCGTCTCGATCTTCGTGTAGCGCCAGTTCATCTCGCGCACCTGCCCGCGCTGCCCGTCAACCTCGATCCAGTCGTTCAGGTCAAACGGTTTTTCGATCTGCAGGATCAACCCGGAAAAGAAATTGCCGATCGTGTCCTGGAGCGACAGGCCGATAATAGCCGTGAGGATCGCCGAGGGCGTCAGGATGGCGGCCAGGTTGACGCGCAACACCAGCCGCAGGAAAAGCAACACGAACAGCAGAGCAATGAGGACGGTGGCCAAGTCGCGCAGGATGCGGGCGCCGGTCGCGTGGCGGCGCTGGTCAAGAGGCCGGCCCATGACCCCCTGCACGACGACCTGAATGGTCAGAAACGCCAGCAGCGCCAATTCGATGGTCTGCAGCCACGGCTGCAGGGCGGAGGGCAGGGCGGCCCAGCGGCGGAGGCCCTCGTAGATCAGCAGCAAGGCGCCCAGTTGCAGAGTCACGGCCACGCCGAGGGAGAGCCGGCGTGCCCGGCGCAGGAAGGCCGACAGCCCCCAGAGGAGCGTGAAGGCCGCCAGCGCATAGGAGAGCCAGGCGGGCGGCGGCACCAGCGTTTCGATCCGCGAAACGGCCAGGTATGGGCTCACGGCCATACCCTAGGGCCTGGCCTTCCCGCGATCAAGCGCAAACAGGGTCGGGCGAATGGCCGCGCGGGAGGCGCGACGTGCCCCGCGCACCGCCGCACGCGTCCAGGCGGCGCATCTGGCCGCACGGGCTGCGGAAGCATCAGCGCGCCGGCGGCGGCAGGGGGAAGCGGGATCGGCGCCTGCCCCCCTCTTGCCCGGACGCCGGAAAGGGGATAGAGTGTGGGCATGCGCGCGAATGGCGTGCGCGGGCAAGGAGCGATTCGTGGCGGAACCGGCGGCCGAGATGTCTTTCCCTCACACGGTGCGGATCAGCGCGCGCGCCCGGCATGTCCGCCTTTACCTCCGGCCCGGACGCGGGCTCGAAATCGTCGTGCCGCGGGACCGCCAGGCCGGACTCGATATCCCCGGGATCCTGCGGCGGCATCAGCGCTGGATCCGCTCGGGCCTCGAGCGGCTGCGCACCGGGCCGGATGCCCCGGGCATGCCGTGGGCGCCGCCCGACCGGATCGCGTTCCCCTCCATTGGCAGGGCGTGGGCCGTGGCAGTCTTCCCGCATCCCGCCCGCTGGGTACGCGTGCGCGAGGACGGGGCGGCGACGCTGTGCATCGAGGGGGCGGTGCGCTCGGAAAGCACCTGCCGTGCCGTTCTGCGCGCGTGGCTCCGGCACCAGGGCCGGCTGCACCTGCCGCCGCTGCTGGACGGCGTCAGCCGCGAGCTCGGGCAGCCCTACGCCCGGGTGGGAGTCCGCTGCCAGCGCACGCGCTGGGGCAGTTGCTCGCGCCGCGGCGCCATCAGCCTCAATGCCCGGTTGCTGCTCCTGGCCCCGGAGCTCGTCCGCTACGTGCTCGTCCACGAGCTGTGCCATCTGGCGGAACTGAACCACGCGCCCCGCTTCTGGCAACGGGTCGAGCGGGCGTGCCCCGGGAGCCGCGCGCTCGACCGCGCCGTGCGGCGCGCGTGGGACGCCCTGCCCGCCTGGGCCTGACCCTCAGCCCGCGGGCCGCGCGCCATGGGGCCCTTTTATCATGAACGCCAACAATCCGCGGAACCGCCGCGAAGATCCGCTCCGCTGGCAGGTCATGCGCGAACGGTTCCAGTGGCCGGACTCCGATCCGCCGGCCGGCGAACCCCAAGGCTCCATCGGCGACATCCTGGCCGATCTCTTCCGCAGGATAGACGTCCGGCGCCAGCCCGCCCTCCTGGACACCATCCGGGCCGCCTGGCCCGAGATCGCCGGCCCGGCCGTGACGGTCCACGCGCGGCCCGGATACCTCGACCGCCAGGTCCTCACGGTCTTCGTGGACAGCGCCACGTGGCTCCACGAGCTGGCCCGCTTCGAGCGGCCGCGCCTGCTGCGGGACCTGCAAGCCCGGTTCGGGCCCGCCGCCATCCGGGATGTCCGCCTGCAGCACGATCCCGAGCCCCCGCCCGCGGGACGCTGACGGAACGACGCCGGGCCGGTTGGCGAGAACGGCGGACGCGCCGGCACAGTGCCCCGAGCGCACATACTCGGCACACGTCTTCGTAATCGTCCCGGTTTGAACAAGTGAGGCGAAACCCTCGATGTGATTAATCTTGCCGAAAAATCGAGACGGGTTAAATTCTCTTTAGATTTCCGTGAACTGTGTTTCGTGTCCATGATCACCTTGTGGATGGAAATGAACGGATATCCCGTGGATGTTCCTCAGCGTGCGGCGGCCGACCCGCTCTTTCCAGGGCAGTGGCCATCGCCGAAACGTCTCGCTTCTGCGCTTCATGGCCGGCTTTCGGACGACGGTCCGTTCGCGCCTTGCTGGCGAGGGAACTAGGGCTTTCCCAACACAACGGGAGGCGATGAAATGGAGGGAGTGCCAGTCAGTGTGCGGCGAGTGAGCCGTATCGTCAGGGGCGCGGTGCTTTATGGGGGGGTGGTGGCTGCGTTGCCCCTACGAGCCGAACTGTCAGATGAGTCGCTGCTTATTACCAGTCCAACGATCAGCTATATGCAAGTGCATAAATCTCTGGTTTGGAATGGCAATAATTTCTATACGCTCGCTGTAGACGCAAACCTGTCGCCTTCCAACAAAGGCCGATCTGCATTCATTGACGCATTTGGCTTTAGCGAAGGCCTCGAATTGACGTTGGATAGTAATACATTGGATGTCAAGAACTATCCAGTCGGCGCGGGGCCTGTTCTCCCCGATGGCCGGCGAGACAAGATTACTTTCAACAGCTTCGCCGTGCACGTTAGAGGCGGCAAGTTAATGGCGACATATCGTTATACGACGGGGGAGCGTCAATTTGACATGGAACTGGATGCGGCGACTGGTTCGGATGAAATATATTGCCCGGCAATATCCTATCTGGGCGATGACACGTATCTTGTAGTGTGGGCTAAAGGGAATATATGGAATGGCGAAAACAGCCGATCATCGCTGTATGCCTGCACCATTGCATCCGGGTCCTACGGTGGATTCCGCACCGTAGCCCAGGCGTCAGCGGGACAGTGTTTCTACGCTCCCGTATTGGCGACCGTCGAAACCACGCCTGCTATGAGGGCCGTCCTT
>CAZUYI010000033.1:12472-13648 GCA_964624095.1 uncultured Verrucomicrobiota bacterium
CAGACGGTGGGAGTGGGAATATAGATGACTGGGATTGGGATATTAAGGCAGTCATGATGGAGGGGGCCTACACGTGTTCCCCGACATACACGGTCACCGGCTACAGTGATCCGGAGACACAGCCTCGAGTGTCGTATTCTCCCCGGCAGAACAAGGCCGTTGTCATCTGGGAAAGGCGTGTTTCTTCAACGCACGCGATTGATTCGAGGGTATATGCCGTTGGAGAGTCATCGTTGACCGCGGTGACGGAACCTGCCCGTGATATCCTGGCGGAGGGCAAGAATGTATCCATGGCCTCACTGGCCTACGATTATGTGAATGACCGCCATATGGCGGTCTATACACTTGATTTCTCGCCTTCAGATCAGGATGTCCGCGGAACACTGCTGTCCACTCTGTCAGGACAGCGAATCGGGGACAGGCTAGACATTGCCTGTTCAAGTGCCAATGAACGCCGGCCATCCGTGGCGTTCGGCACCTGCTCGGACAACGCGGCATTCCAGATTACCTGGGAAGACACGGAAAACGGTCATGTGGAGATCTGTGGAAGACAGTATCGAGTGCGATATATCACATCGTTGACTCTCGATGGTCCCGGACAGATATTCCGGCCTGAAACATCCGATTATACATTGGAATATGATTATACGCTTCTGGCAACTTACTCCGATGGCGCGTCCGCGAATGAGACCGACAGTGCTGTATGGAGCCTTAGAAGTCTAGAGGATGCATATATTTCTCAACCAGGGCGCGTGGTTCTGCAACCTGGGGGGATCTCTCTCGCTGCCTATGTAGTGGCTGTTTATGGTGGATGTACATGCGAAAAGAATCTGGTTGTGCGGCAAGCACCAAGTCGGCCAACCTTGATTGAACCGGTCAATGGTGCGACCGGGCAGAGCCTTGAGACATACTTAGAGGCTTCAGAGTTCTCCGATCCTGGTGGGTCCAGCCACTGGCAGAGTCAGTGGCAGGTTGACGACAACAACGATTTCAGCAGTCCCGAATGGGACAACACGTCCTACGACGGGGCGAAGACGTGGACCTATGTGGAATCCGGCAGGCTCAGCTTCAACACGACATATTACTGGCGGGTGCGATATCAAAACGGGTGGAACGGGTGGAGCGCCTGGTCTTTATCGCGGTACTTCACCACGCAGGCCGCGCCGAACGATCCGC
>CAZUYI010000034.1:0-7662 GCA_964624095.1 uncultured Verrucomicrobiota bacterium
CAGGATGGTCGAATAAATCTCCGCCTGGCGCATGCACTGGGTGTTCTCGATGAGGATGTCGTCGAGCAGCTCCACGTTCTCGGGGGTCAGCGCCAGCTTGGCGGCGCTGTTCCGGATCTTGCCGATCAGCATCGTGTTGGCGTTGATGGCCGCCAGGTAATACACCAGGCTCTTTTCCAGGGTGAACAGGTTCAGCAGGTACTTGTTCTCCATGGAGGCGTTGATCTTGTGCTCGAGCGAGTCGGTGATCATGGTGATCACCTTCAAGTGCTCCGTGAAGTGGAAAATGGTGCGGCCGATCAGGCGCAGCACGATGTCGAGCAGCGAGCTGACGCGCGCGAACAGCTTGCCGGTGAACAGCTGGATGTCGTCGTTCAACACCACGATCAGCCGGTCGGAAAAGAGAAAGATGCCCACCGAGGAGACCCGGAACAGGAAATGGTCCTTCGACGAGTAGTTCTTCGGGCGCTTGAAGATCATGGCCACGTGGTCGGGCTCGAACTCGAGCCGCGAAATCTCGTCCGGATCGAGCGCCGAGTGCAGCGTGTGCTCGTCAATCCGGTAATCGTCCTGGAGGTGCTTCTGCTCGGCCTCGTCGGGATTCACGTAGACGATGATCTGGCCTTGCTGGGCGTCCCCGGCCTCCTGGACCCGCGTGTCAATCCACTGATACCGCTTGACCATCCTCAATTCCTTTTGACAGCCCTGAAGACTATCTGTATACAGGAAACGGGTTGCCGGTACAAGCGCAAACCGAGCCCCGCAAGGAGCGACGATGCCCCAGGATACGCCGCGCGGCTGCGCGCCGCTCGCCGAACAGATCGCGCCGCGCGTCTGGCGCTTCCTGGACTCGTGCGCCGTCTACGTGGTTCGGACGGAGGCAGGGGCGATCGCCTTCGATTTTGGGTCCGGCCGCTGGCTGGCGCGGGCCCGGGAAGCGGGCCTCTCCCGTCTCGACCACGTGCTCCTGACGCACCATCATGCCGACCAATGCGCCGGCCTCGAGGCGCGGCGGCGCCGGGCGTTTGCCGTGCACGCCCCGGCGGGTGAGGAGCGGTTTCTGGACCCGGCCCGGCTCCGGGCGTACGCCGAATCCGTGCGTGCGCTGGAGTACGTGCCGTTCCCCGCCAGCTACGAGCCGCTGGCCCGGGGGATCGAGGACGTGCTCTACGACGTCCGGCCCTACGGCGAGTTGTACCTGAATGGGCTCTGCGTGCGCGCGGTGCCCACTCCCGGGCACGGGCCGAACGCGGTGTCCTACCTGGTGGAAGTGGATGGGCGGACGTTCTGTTTCTGCGGCGACGCCGTCCACGCCGGCGGCACGGTGTGGCGGCCCTATACCCTCGAGTGGGATCACTGGACCGGGCAGGGCGCCCTGGCCGCCTGGGAAGGCGTGAAGCGCCTCGAGGGGATCGGGTTCGACAGCCTCTGCCCGGGCCATGGGCCGGGCATTCATGCGGCCCCGCGCGCCGTGCTCCGGCGGCTGGGCCGGCGCCTGCTCGATCTCTATCGCGCCAAGGGCTCCGTCTGCGCCGGCGAACGGGACCGGTTCATCGTCCCCGAGCCCGTGCTGCCGGGTGTCATGCGGCTCCTGCCGCACCTTTACCGGGGCCCGTCCAACGCCTACCTGCTCCATGCCGGACGCCAGGCGCTGCTGGTGGATCCCACCCGCCAGGACCTCGAGGCGTTCCTCCGCCTGCTGGCCGGCCCGCTGCGCGGCGTCCGGCTCTCGGCGGCGACCGTGACGCATGCGCATTGGGACCATTACCAGGGCGCGGCGCTGGCCCGGCGCCGCACCGGAGCCCGGCTGTGGCTGCATCCGCGGCTGAAGCAAGCCCTGACCGATGCGCGGGCGAGGCGCGGACTGTACCGGGGCCTCGCGACGGTCCGGGTGGATGGCGTGTGGCCCGAGCGCGGCGCATGGAACTGGAACGGGCTCCGATTCCGCGTGGCGCCCTGGCCGGGCCAGACCTGGTGGCACTGCGCGTTCATGACGGAGGTGGACGGGCGGCGCGTGCTGTTTGGGGGCGATTCGTTTCAGCCGGCGTCGCGCTGGAACGGGACGGGCGGGTTCTGC
Source organism: uncultured Verrucomicrobiota bacterium (assembly GCA_964624095.1). Lineage (GTDB taxonomy): Bacteria > Verrucomicrobiota > Kiritimatiellia > JAAZAB01 > JAAZAB01 > CAZEVX01. Next base: position 2,078 of record CAZUYI010000034.1, read on the forward strand.
GCCCTCAACGGGTGCCGCTTCCGGGAGGGGTTCACGGCCAGCGCCCGCCTGGCCCTGCGCTGGCGTCCCGACTGGCTGGCCTGCGGGCACCGCACCACGTTTGAATTCAGCGCGTCGCGGTTCCGCCGCATCCTCCGCTGGGCAGCGTCCGCCGAGCGGGCGGTCCGGGCCCTCTGCCCGTCGGGCCAGCTGGCGCTCGATTATTACAACTGCCCGCCGGCCGGCGCCCTGCGCCCCGGTCCGGCGCGGACGCGGGGCGGTGGGCCGTGAGGGGGAAGGCGTGGGTTTGGGCTGGCGTGCTGCTCGCCGCGCTCGGCGCGGCGCGAGGGGCCGCGCATTCCACGAACGGGCCCGTGCCGCCCTGGGATCCGCGGCTCTACGAGGCGCTGGGCGGAAAGGGCGACGGACTGGAGCCCGCGGCGCCAGACCCGACGCGCGTTCCGCTCGAGCCGGATTCCGGCGCGAACCCGACCGGGCCGGCCGGCGCGGCGCGCCTCTGGCAGCTGACGGAAATGCACGCGGACACCTCCCTCGATGTGGCCGTCGGCGACCGGATCGAAATTGCGCTCGACGGCCGGCCGGCTTCGGGATTCCAATGGGTGCCGCAGGCCGGCAAGGACACCGTCATCCGGCCACAGGGCGAGCCCCGCTTCAGTCCCTATCGCCCGGTGCTGGGCTCCGGCGGAACGCATCATTTCGAGTACCGGGCCGTGGCGCCCGGCGTCGCGGGGCTGGTCCTGGCGTATGTGCGGACCGGCGCGGCGCCGCCGGCGGCGCCGGCCCGCACGTTTCGGCTGCGTGTCGTCGTGCGCCGCGCCACGCCGGCTGTCACCCGATCGGCGCCGTCACCAACCCCGGAGGTCCCATGAACACGACCGTTGCCTGTATGGCCGGATGGCTGGCCCTTGCGCTCTCGGGCGCCGCCCAGGTCCCGGAGACCGAATCGCTGCCGGCTCCGCGCCGCGAAGCCGGCCGCCCGCTCATGCAGGCGCTGGCGGCGCGCCAGTCGCGGCGGGATATGGACCCCGCCCGGCCGCTCACGCCCCAGCAGCTCTCCGACCTGCTCTGGGCGGCCGTCGGCGTCAACCGGCCCGGCACCGGCCGGCGTACCGCCCCCACCGCCCGGAACTGCCAGGAACTCGACGTGTACGTGGCGCGCGCGGACGGCGTGTTCCTGTATGATGCCGCCGCGCACCGGCTGATCCGCGTGCTGCCCGGCGACGTCCGGCCATCCGCGGCCCGCCAGGCCTTCGCGCAGGCAGCGCCGGTCGTGCTCCTCTACGTGGCGGATTATGCGCGCATGGGGAAGGGACCGCAGGCTCAGAAGGATTTTTATGCCGCCGTGGACACGGGCTTCATCAGCCAGAATGTCTACCTGTATTGCGCCTCGGAAGACCTGTCCACGGTCGTGCTCGGCATGGTGGACAAGCCGGCCCTGTCGGCCGCGATCAACCTGCGCGCCGACCAACGCGTGATCCTGACGCAGCCGGTGGGGTATCCCGCCAAGGCGAACCGCTGAACCGGGCGCCGTGGCCCGGCGAAACCCGGTCAGGGCCGGCCGGGAACAGGGAACCCCGCGCCGCGCCGCGTTCCGGCCAGGCGCTCTGCCTGGTAGGATGAGCGCACCAGCGGGCCGGCGGCCACGGCGTCGAACCCCAGGGCCAGCGCCTCCTGCGTCCAGGCGGCAAAGGCGTCCGGCGTCACGAACCGCGCCACCGGCCAGTGCCGGCGGCTGGGCGCCAGGTACTGGCCGAGCGTCAGAAGCCGGCACCCGGCCGCGCGCAGGTCGGCCAGGGCCTCGCGCAGTTCGGTGTCGGTCTCACCGAGGCCGAGCATCAGGCCGGATTTGACCAGCGGGCCCGACCGGCCCGCGGCCCGGCCCAGCACGGCCAGCGAGCGCTCGTAATCGGCTTGGGGCCGGATCTCCGGCTGGAGCCGGCGCACGGTTTCCAGGTTGTGATTGAACACCGCCGGCGCGGCGTCCAGTACCGTGTCCACGAGCTCCGGAACCCCGCCGAAGTCCGGCGTCAGCACTTCCACCCGCAGCCCCGGCACGCGGTGCAGGCGCTCGAGGGTGCGGGCAAAATGGGAGGCTCCGGCATCGGGCAGGTCGTCGCGGGTCACGCTCGTCACGACCATGTACTGCAGGTTGAGCCGGACGGCCAGCGCGGCGACCCGGTCCGGCTCGGTCGGGTCCGGCGGGAGCGGCGTGCCGCCGTGCACGGCGCAAAACCGGCACTGCCGCGTGCAGCGGTCGCCCAGGATCAGGACGGTGGCCGTGCCGCGGTCGAAACACTCGAGCCGGTTGGGGCACTGCGCTCTCTCGCAGACGGTGTGCAGGCAGCCCTCGCGCAGGGCGGCCCGGACCCGGCCGGATGCCCCGTCCGCGCGGAGGCGCACCCGGATCCAGGGCGGCAGCCGGCCGGGCGCGGCCGTCGGTGCAGGCGGCTCGGGAGTGGAATTCATGGGCGTCATTCTAGACGGCCGGCGCGCCGAACGCACGCACAAAGGCTTGTTTTTTTCTTGCGTCCGGCTGTTCTTGTGCAAGACTGTGGCTGCGGTAAAGAAACGATGTGCCTCAAAAGGATGGTGCGGTATGGCGGACGGCCCCAGTCAGAAGGAAGACGTGCTTCGCGTGGACGGCATCGTGGCCAAGGTGCTGCCGGCCACCATGTATCGCGTACGCCTGCAGAACGGCGCGGAAGTGCTGGCCCACATTTCGGGCAAAATGCGCAAGCATTTCATCAAGATTTCCACCGGGGACAAGGTGACCGTGGAAATCTCGCCGTACGACGTGTCCAAGGGCCGCGTCGTGTTCCGCCAGAAGTGAGCCCGGCCCGGCGCCCGTCCTCCCGCGCGGCCGTCGCGCTCCTCGTGGATTCCCTGTCCGTGCGTTGGCCGTTGCACTCAGGCCAGGCCGAAGCGTCGCTTGACGTGCAAAAAATCCGGCGGCAGCGGGGCGCGCGCCTCGACGGGCCGGCCGTCGGCCGGATGCGCAAAGGCCAGCCGGGCGGCATGCAGCATGTGGCGGCTCACGGTCCGCTCGGCGGGCGCGAGGACCCGCCGTGTGGCGTAGACCCGGTCGCCGAGCAACGGGTGGCCGATGGCGAGCAGGTGCCGCCGGATCTGGTGCGTGCGTCCGGTCTCCAGCGTGAGCTGGAGATGACTGGCATGCGGCGCGGCGGCGAGGGTCAGCATCCGCGTGCGGGCGCTCTGGTGGTCCACCGGGTAGGCGATCTCGCGCGTACGCTCGCGGACTTGGCCGCTGACGAGGGCGTGATAGACCTTGAGGATGTGGCGGCGCGCGAACAGGGGGTGCATCCGGGCGGCCGCCTCCGGGGTCCGGGCCAGAAGCAGGCAGCCGGAGGTGTCCCGGTCCAGCCGATGCACGGCGCACAGGGCCGGGTTGTTCGTCTCCGTGCGCCAGACGGATTCCGCGCTGCGCGGCCCGGTCGAGGCCAGGCCGGGCGGCTTGTCAATGATCAGGTAGTCGTCGTCCTCGTACAGCGGCCGGGCCGCGCGCCGGGCCGGGGCCGGCGCGACGGCCACCTCGACGGCGTCGCCGGCCGCCAGCCGGTGCCGCGCCATCCAGATGCGGCGTCCGTTGACGAAGACGCAGCGCGCGTCGAGCAGGCTCTTGGCCTGGCGCCGCGACAGGCCAAGCTGGCAGGCCAGGAAGTCGAGGAGTGCGACCCCGTCGCGCGGGCGCGCCGCCAGCCGGCGCGCCGACCTGGAAGACGTTGTGTGCACACCCGGCAGCGTAGCGGATTGAGCGGCGCGCGCGAGCAGAAAATGGCGGATGTTGCCGGGCCCGTCGCCCTGGAGGCTCGATGAGGACCTATCCTTCATTTTCCGTCCTGCACACGGACCCCGGCTCGAACGCGCGGAGCGGGCGTCTGGTCACGCCCCACGGCGTGGTGGCGACGCCGGCCTTCATGCCCGTCGGCACCCAGGCAACGGTCAAGGCCATGTCGCCCGCTGAACTCGAGGCGCTGGGCGTGCCTATGCTCCTGTCGAACGCCTACCACCTGCACCTGCGTCCGGGCGAGACGCTCGTCGAGCGGCTCGGCGGCTTGCACGCCTTCATGGGCTGGCCGCACCCGATCCTGACCGACAGCGGCGGCTTCCAGCCTGGCGGCGCGCCGCACGGTGGGCGCGGAGGGCGTGACGTTCCAATCGCACCTCGACGGGCGGACCCTGTTCCTGGGCCCCGTCGAGGCCATGGCCATCCAGAAGGCGCTCGGCTCCGATATTGCCATGGTCTTCGACGAGTGCGCGCCCTGGCCCTGCGCGCGCGAATATGCTTGCCAGGCCGCGGCGCGCACACTAGCATGGGCCACTCGATGCGCCAACCAGCCGCGCGCCGATGGCCAGCAGGTGGTCGGCATCGTGCAGGGCGGCGCCTACGCCGATGTGCGGCGGGCGTGCGCCGAGGCCCTGGTGGCCCTGGGGTTCGACGGCTATGCCGTCGGCGGGGTCAGTGTGGGCGAGCCGGAGGAGGTGCTGCTGGCCGGCATCGAGTCGAGCGTGGCGGGATTGCCCGCAGCGGCGCCCCGCTACCTCATGGGTGTCGGGCACATGCGGCAGATCGTGGAGGCGGTGGCGCGCGGCGTGGACCTGTTCGATTGCGTCATTCCGACGCGGGTGGCGCGCAACGGGGCCGCGGTGACGCGCGCGGGCCGGGTCTCGATCAAGGCGGCCGCGGTGCGCGAGGAAGCAGGTCCGATCGAGCCGGGTTGCGGGTGTTACGCCTGCCGCACGTTTTCGCGGGCCTATGTGAGGCACTTGTTGAACGCGGACGAAATCCTGGGCGTGCGCCTGCTCACGCTGCACAACCTGCATCGCTACATGGAGTTCATGCGCGACATACAGGCATCCCTGGAAGCCGGCAGCTTCGCGGCCCTGCGACGCCGGGTCCGGGATGCGGTGCTCAAGGAATAACCGGCAAGTGGAAGGAGCGGCGATGACGGCTCTGATGATTGGGCGGCAGGTGGCCATGGCGGGCGGGGCGGCGGGCGGCGGCCAGCAATCCCCGGTGCTGATGATCGTCTGGCTGGCGATCATGGTGGGACTCTTTTATTTCATGCTCATCCGGCCCCAGCAGCGCAAGGAAAAGGAGCGCCGCGCCTTGCTGGCGGCGGTCAAGTCCGGCGACCGCGTCGTGTTCGGCGGCGGGCTGCTCGGCATCGTGGCCAACGTCAAGGAGCACGTGCTCTCGATCAAGGTGGCCGACAACGTCAAAATCGAGGCGCTGCGCGGCGCCGTGACGCGCGTGGTGCGGTCGGACGAGGACCTGGGAGCGGACATCAAGGAGTAGCAGGCACATGGACAAGCACGCGTGGTGGAAGTGGGTTTTGCTGGCCGCCCTGTCGGCCTGGTCGGTGGCGCTGGTCTATCCCCCGCGCACCAAGGTCAAGCTGGGGCTCGACCTCAGGGGCGGCACGAGTTTTACCCTCCAGATGGACGAGCGCGAGATCGAGCGGCAGGTCCGAGAGGAAGCCCCCGACCTGACGCCCGCCCAGGTGGTCGAGCGGGTCCGGGAAACCGTCGGACACGCCCAGGAGCAGGCGCTCGAGATCATCCGG
>CAZUYI010000034.1:7672-13544 GCA_964624095.1 uncultured Verrucomicrobiota bacterium
TGAAGGGGAAAAAAGGCCACGTCGTCACCACGGCTATCGAGCACCCGGCCGTGAGCAACCCGGCCCTGTTTTTCATGGAGCAGGGCCACGACGTGACGTTTGTGGGCGTGGACTCCCTGGGCGTGGCGGAGCCGCTGATCTACCCGGAAAAGAACAACCGCATCGTCGTGCAGATACCGGGGCTCAAGGAGACCGATCGGGAGCGGGCCGCCAAGCTGATCCAGAGCGCGGCGTTTCTAGTCTTCAGCCTCGTGCACGAGGACAACGACAAGCTGGTCGAGGAGCTCTTCGACAAGGGCTTGGCGCCCGAGGGCTACCTCATCGCGGAGTCCTCCCAGCCCGGGCGGCCGGGCCTGTACCGCCGCGACGCGTCCGTGCCCGACACCGCCCTGGGGCCGGACGCCCGCGCGCGGCTCGAGCAGTTCCACGCGCCGCCGGGCTACCGGTTCATGCTCGAGGCGCGGCTCGAGGACGGCCGGAAGGTCTACCATCCCTATTTCGTGCGGCAGCGGTACGAGCTCCGGGGCGACACCCTCAAGACCGCGGGCATCGAGTACAACCAGCTCATGGAACCGTATGTGACCCTGAAGTTCGACCGCAAGGGCGCCCGCAAGTTCGCCAACGTGACGGCCGACTACGCGCCGGGCGGCGCGCGCAACCCGAACCCGGAAGGGCGCCGCTACCTGGCGATCATTCTCGACGATACGCTCTATTCCGCGCCCTTAATCAAGACCGCCATCTACGGCGGCGAGGCCGTCATCGAGGGCAACTTCTCGCTCAAGGAGGCCCAGGACCTGGCCATCGTGCTGCGGGCCGGCTCGCTGCCGGCGCCGGTCCAGATCATCGAGTCGCGCTCCGTGGACCCGTCCCTCGGCCGGGACGCCATCGAGAGCGGGACCCGGGCCACGTTCTACGCCTGCATCCTGGTCGGCGCCTTCATGCTGGTCTATTACCGGCTGGGCGGGGCCATTGCCACCCTGGCCCTCTTCTTCAACCTGGTCCTCTTGCCGCTGGGCATGATGATCACCGCCGGGATCATGAGCCTGTTCTCGGGAGGCATCTCCAGTTCCCATATCGGGCTGCCCGTGCTGACCCTGCCCGGCATTGCCGGCATCGCGCTCACCATCGGCATGGCCGTGGATGCCAACGTCCTGATCTTCGAGCGCATGCGCGAGGAGCAGGCCCTGGGCAAGCGGCTCGGCCCGGCCGTCGAGGGCGGCTATACCAAGGCCTTTGTCACGATCCTGGACTCGAATCTTACCACCATCATGGCCGCCGTCATCCTGTTCCTCCTCGGCACGGGCGCCGTGCGCGGATTCGGGGTGACGCTCACCGCCGGCATCATAGTCAGCATGTATACGGCCCTGGTCCTGACCCGCATGGTGTTCCATCTCCTCGTGCAGCATACCGCCATCCCGCGGCTCCGCATGATGACGCTCATCCGGCCCACCGCCGTGGACTTCATCCGGTGGCGCACACTGGCCATGGGCGGGGCGCTGGCCGTCATCCTTGCCTCGTGGGCCGTCATGGGCGTCCGTGCCGCGCGCGCCCCGGAGACCGTGTTAAGCACCGACTTCACCGGCGGCTCCGCCCTCACCTTCCAGTTCGACCGGAAGCAGGAGGTCGAGTCGCTGCGCGACGCCCTGTCCGAGGCCGGCGTGGACGACGCTCAAATCCAGTATCAAAAGGAGCTGGACAAGCCCCAGGAATTTCTCCAGATCCGCTCGGGGTACGGCACCGGCGAGGCCGTCAAGTCCGCCCTGGCCGCCCACTTCCCCGGCGCCGGGTTCACGGTGCTGGGCGAGGATACCGTCGGCCCGCAGATTGGCGGCGAGATGCTCGGCGCGGCGCTCCGGGCGCTGCTCTACGCCACGATCGGCATGGTGCTCTACATTGCCTGGCGCTTCGAGTTCTCGTTCGGGCTCGGCGCCATCGTCGCCATGCTGCACGACGTGCTGGTGAGCCTCGGGCTCTTCTGCCTCCTGGGCCGCCAGATCGGGGCGGTCACGGTGGCTGCGCTCCTGACGATCATCGGTTACTCGGTGAACGACACGATCGTCATCTTCGACCGCATCCGCGAAAACATCCGGAAGTACCCGGGCAAGCCGATCCTCGAGCTCTGCAACCTGAGCATCAACGAGACGCTCAGCCGCACGCTGCTCACCGGGACGACCACCCTGGTCGCGCTCGTCATGCTGTTCGTGTTCGGAGGCGGCGCGATCAACGATTTCGCCCTGCTGATGTTTATCGGCGTGATCGTAGGCACCTTCTCCTCGATCTACATTGCCACGCCCGTCATGCTCGCCTTGCGGCGGGTGTTCAAGAAGGCGGATCTCAAGGCGCCGGCCCGGTGAAGGTCTGGACGCTGATCGAGGGCGACGCGGCGCGCGCGCGCGAACTGGCCGGCGCCCTTGGCGTACCGGCGGCGATGGCCCGGGTCCTGGCGGCGCTGGGCTACCGCGACGCCGAGTCCGCCGGTCGCTTTCTACAGCCGCGCCTGAACGACCTGTCGGACCCGGCGCGCGTGCCGGACATGGCCCCGGCGGTCGAGCGCATCCTGGCTGCCATCGAGCGCGGCGAAACGATCCTGGTCTTCGGCGATTACGACGTGGACGGCGTCGTGGGGACGGGCCTGCTCGTCAAGGTCCTCGCCCGCCTGGAGGCCCGGTTGGCCCCGCCCTGCCTGCCGCGGCGCGAGACGGAAGGCTATGGATTATCGGTGGCGGGCCTGGCGCGCGCCACGGCCGGGATCCGGCCTTCGCTGCTGGTGACGGTGGACTGCGGCACCAACGACGCCGAGGCGGTGCGCCAGGCGCACGCGGCGGGCCTGGATGTCATCGTCACCGACCACCACGAGCGCACGGGCGCCGCGGCGGAGGCCCTGGCCACGGTGAATCCGAACGCGGGGACGGCGGAGGACTTGCGCGTGCTGGCGGGCGTCGGCGTGGTCTTCAAGCTCTGCCACGGTCTGGTGAAGGCCGCGCGCGCGCGCGGCTGGCCGTGCGCCGCGGACCTGGATTTGCGCGAGTACCTGGACTGCGTGGCGGTCGGCACGGTGGCGGACATCGTGCCGCTGACGGGAGAAAACCGGATCCTGGTCCGGCATGGGCTCGACCGCATGCGGGACGCGCCCCGGCTCTGCTGGCAGTCGCTGGCCGAGGTGGCGGGCGTCCGGGGTCCCATCGAGACGCACGATATCGCCTTCAGGCTGGGACCCCGCCTGAACGCGGCGGGCCGGCTGGGCGCGGCGGATACGGCCTTCGAGTTGCTCATGACCGAGGAGCCAAAGCGCGCCCGCGACCTGGCCGTTTGCCTCGACGAGGCCAACCGCGAACGCCAGCGGATCGAGCGTGACATGCTCGTGCAGGCCCAGGCCGATCTCGAGGCGCAGGGTGGCGCCGACCGGCTGCCGGCGCTCGTGGTCGGCCGGCCGGGCTGGCATCACGGCGTCGTCGGCATCGTGGCCTCACGCCTGGTCGCGCGCTACCGGCGTCCGGCCGTGGTCGTGTCCTTCGGGCGCGACGGGTCGGGACGCGGCTCGGCCCGGAGCCTCGAGGGCTACCACCTGCTCCAGGCCCTCGAGTCGTGCCGCGGGCACCTCCAGGGATTCGGCGGGCACGCCCTGGCCGCCGGCGTGCGGGTCGAGCAGGACCGCTTTGACGCCTTCCGCGCGGCCTTCTGCGCGCTGGCGGAAACCGGGCTCGAGGGGCTCGATGTCCGACCCCAGCAGCCGGTGCATGCCTGCGTGGGCCTGGACGAGGTGGACGATGCCCTGGCGGAGGCCCTGGAGCGGCTGCGGCCGTTCGGCCAGGCGAATCCCCGGCCCGTGCTGGCGGTACGCGGCGCCCGGCTGTGCGGCCGGCCGCGCGTGGTGGGCGGCAAGCACCTGCGCTTCACGCTCAGCGCCGGGTCCGTGCGCCGCCCGGCCATTGCCTTCGAGATGGCCGAGCACGGCCTGCCGTCCGGCGCGCTGGACGTGGCCTTTACCCTGCGGCGCGACCGGTTTATGAATGTTGACACGCTCGAACTGAACGTTCAGGATGTCCGGTCGGCGGAGTAGGGAGGAGCACGCCATGATCGTCAAGGCCAGCGCCTGCGCCCGGGCCGGATTGATCGGCAACCCGTCGGACGGGTATTTTGGCAAAACCATCGCGTTTGCCTTCCGAAATTTCCAGGCCCGCGTCGTGCTCTACGAAAGCCCGGAACTCGAAATTCTGCCCCAGTCCCGCGACCATTCGCGGTTCGCCAGCATCCGGCACCTGGCCGACGACGTGCGTCAGTTCGGATACTACGGCGGCATCCGGCTGCTCAAAGCCACCATCAAGCGCTTCCATGATTACTGCCTCGAGCATGGTCTGGCGCTGGCCTCGAAAAACTTCACCATCCGCTACGAGACCGATATCCCCTCCCAGGTCGGGCTGGCCGGATCGAGCGCCATCATTACGGCCGGCTTGAGGGCGCTCATGCGCTTCTACGGCGTGCGAATTCCACGCCCCATCCAGGCGAACCTGATCCTGTCGGTCGAGAAGCGGGAACTGGGCATCTCGGCCGGGCTTCAGGATCGCGTGGTCCAGGTGTACGAGGGGCTGGTCTACATGGACTTCGACCGCGCCCTGATGGAACGGCAGGGCTACGGCCGCTACGAGCCCATGCCGGTCGCGTGCCTGCCCCCGCTCTACGTGGCGTACCGCACGGACCTGTCCGAGGGCTCGGAGGTCTTTCATAACGATATCCGCGGCCGGTTCGAACGGGGCGAGCCCGAGGTCGTCGAGGCCATGCGGTTCTGGGCCGACCTGGCGCTCCAGGTGCGCGGCCGGCTGCTCAAGGGCGAGAGGCACGCCATCGGGCCGCTGCTCAATGCCAGCTTCGACCGGCGCCGCCTGATTTACACGCTCAGCCCCGGGAACATCGCCATGGTCGAGGCGGCCCGCGCCGCGGGCGCCAGCGCCAAGTTCTCCGGGTCGGGCGGCGCGATTGTCGGGGTATACGAGGACGAGCCCATGTACACGCGCCTGGTGGCGGCCCTGGAGCCCTTGAATGTCAAGGTGTTCAAGCCGGACCTGTGCGAGCCGCGCGAGGAGGACCATGATCCGTAAAGCCGTCATTCCCGCCGCCGGGTTCGGAACCCGCTTTCTCCCGGCCGCCAAGTCGCAGCCCAAGGAAATGCTGCCGATCGTGGATACGCCCGTCATCCAGTACGTGGTCGAGGAAGTCGTGGCGGCCGGCATCACCGATATTCTCATGATCATCGGCAAGGGCAAGCGCGCCATCGAGGAGCATTTCGACCGCAGCGTCGAACTGGAGGCCGAGCTCGAGGCCAAGGGCAAGCTCGACGAGCGTGACCAGCTCCGCCGCATCGCCCAGATGGCCGATATCCATTTCGTGTGGCAGAAGGAACTCAGGGGGCTGGCCGACGCCGTCGCCTGCGCGCGTTGCCACGTGGGGCAGGAGCCCTTTGCCCTGCTCCTGGGCGATACGCTGGTGGAGGCCGAACAGTCGGTCACCCGCCAACTCGTTTCGGTGTACGAGCAGGTCCGGGCGCCCGTGGTGGCCCTCGAGGCCGTCGAGGCCGCCAAGGTCAGCCGCTACGGCATCCTGGCGGGCGCGGCGGTCGCGCCCGACTTGTACCGGGTCTCGTCCTTTGTCGAGAAGCCCGAGCCGGACGAGGCGCCGTCCAACCTGGCGATCGCCGGCCGCTACGTGCTGACGGGCGACATCTTCGACTACATCGGCCGCATCGCGCCGGGCAAGCACCACGAGCTTCAACTCACCGACGCCCTCTGCCTGATGGCCCGCGAGCGCGAGGTATACGGGTGGCGCTTCAACGGGGTGCGCTATGACATCGGCAACAAGCTGGACTTCATCAAGACCA